>NZ_JBFUEP010000022.1:0-65544 GCF_056403895.1 Pedococcus sp. P2_E5 | reverse complement strand
GCGCAGGTCCGGGCGGTATGCCGGGTGCTCGTGACCGCGCGTAGGGTCGCGCCATGGACCCGGAGCGTTCGTTCCACATCACGCAGGTCACGTCCGACGACCTGGCTGACCTGCTGCCCCTGATGCGGGCCTACTGCACGTTCTACGAGAGCGAGCCGACGGACGCGGACCTGCGCGCCATGGCCACAGCCTTCCTCGAGGAGGGCGCGGGCGGCACCCAGCTGATCGCCCGGGACCGCTCGGGCGAGGCGCTCGGCCACGCCACGATGCTCTGGAGCTGGGACACCACGCTCGCCCAGCCTCTCGCGGTGATGGAGGACCTGTTCGTCACGGCGAAGGCGCGTGGTCGCGGCGTGGGTGCTGAACTCATCGAGGCGTGTCGGCAGCTCGCGGCCGACCGCGGGATGGGCTGGCTGGCGTGGGAGAYCGCGCCGGACAACGAGACCGCTCAACGGCTCTACGACGGGCTGGGGGCTCAACGCGACACCTGGTACGCCTATCGCCTGTCGACGGACCAGCCCGCATCCTAGGCTGGGGCCATGCAGAGTCCGCTCTTTGACCAGGCCAACCTCGAAGTCCAGGCGCAGCAGCGGTTCGCGCTGCAGAACCCCCAGATGCTGCGGGTCCATCTCGGGGGTGACGTGCTGGCGGTCAAGGGGGCGATGGTGTCCTACCAGGGCCAGATCCGCTTCGACCACGAGAGGGCCGGCAGCGTCGGCAAGCTCTTCAAGAAGGTCGTGACCGGCGAGGACGTCTCGTTGATGCGGGTCTCCGGCGAGGGCGACGTCTTCTTCGCGTCGGAGGCGGGTTTCGTCTTCCTCATCGACCTCACCGGCGACGCGCTCTCGGTCAACGCGCGCAACCTGCTGGCCTTCGACTCCAGCATCGAGTGGGACATCAAGCGGGTGCAGGGTGCCGGCATGCTCAGCGGCGGCTTGTTCAACACCACCCTCCACGGCACCGGGACGGTCGCGATCCACACGGTCGGGCAACCGGTGATCCTCGACTGCAGCCAGCAGCCCACCTACGTCGACGTGCAGGCCTGCGTGGGCTGGTCTGCCAACCTCGTGCCCCAGGTCGTGTCGAGCATGAACGTGCGCTCGATGCTGCGGGGTGGTTCGGGCGAGGCGTTCCAGTACGCCTTCTCGGGGCCCGGCTTCGTCGTCGTCCAGCCGAGCGAGTGGACCCCGCCCGCGGCCCAGGGCGGTGGCGGTGGAGGCGGGTTCAACCTCGGCGGTCTGCTCGACGGATGAGCGCCCCCACGCCGCTTGCCGACGCCCAGCTCGTCGCCCGCCTGCGGGCGGACCTGGTCGCCGCGGCATACACGGTCGAGGCGGTCGGCGAGCTGCTCGGACCGCTCGCGGCAGCGGCCCTGGCCCGTGAGCAGGTGCTGCCCGCGCAGCGGGTCACGGTCGACGTCGGCACACCGCTCGCGACCCTGGTGCGACTCTTCGCCCTCGGGGACGCCGTCGACAGCGAGGAGGCGGCTGCGGCCCTGCCCAGCCTGGGGTTGGCCGGCGCGGCGTCGCTCGGCCTCGTGCAGCCGCAGGGGCCGGGTGTGGTCGCGACCTGCGACCTGAGGCCCTACGGCGACGACGACCACGCGTGGTGGATCGCCTCCGACCTCACCGAGCTGCAGACCCGGGCACCGCTGCGCGAGGACCACGTGCTCGGGATCGGTGGCGCCTCGACGACGTTGGCGTCCTGGACCCCGCGGCCGGCCGTCGAGCGGGCTCTCGACCTCGGCACGGGCTGCGGTGTGCAGGCGCTGCACCTCGGCGCGCACGCCAGGCACATCACGGTCACCGACATCTCCACCCGGGCGTTGGACTACGCCCGGTTCAACGCCCTGCTCAACGAGTGCGCGTGGGCAGTCGCCGAGGGTTCGATGCTGGATCCCGTTGCAGGACAACGGTTTGGGCTCATCGTCAGCAACCCGCCATTCGTCATCACGCCCAGGACGCCCGACGTCCCGTTGTTCGAGTACCGCGACGGCGGGCAGGCCGGCGACGCACTCGTCGCCGACCTCGTGCGCTCGATCGGCGCGCACCTCGAACCCGGTGGCGTCGCGCAGTTCCTCGGCAACTGGGAGGTCGTCGGTGAGGCCGACTGGCGCGACCGGGTGCGCGGCTGGGTGGCCGGCACCGGACTCGACGCCTGGATCGTCCAGCGCGATGTGCAGGATCCGGCGGAGTACGCCGAGACCTGGTCGCGCGACGGGGGTCACCACAGTGCGACGACCGAGTTCGCGACGATGTATGCCGCGTGGCTCGACGACTTCGCGTCACGCGGTGTGAGCGCGATCGGCTTCGGCGTCATCACGCTCCAGCGGCCGGTGGACGAGCGGACGCCCTTCGTCGAGCTGACCGAGGCGACCGGGCCGGTGGCCGCCCCCATGGGTCCGCACGTGCTGTCGGGACTGCGGGCCCGCACCTGGCTGGCCGAGCACACCGACGACGAGGTCCTGGCCGTCGCGTGGCGGTGCGCCGACGACGTGACCGAGGAGCGACACGGCAGACCGGGTGCCGAGGACCCGTCGGTGATCCTGCTGCGGCAGGGTGGGGGCCTGCGTCGGGCGGTCCGGCTCGACACGGTGGGGGCCGCGCTCGTCAGCGTATGCGACGGGACGCTGCCCGCGGCTGCGGCGCTTGCTGCCATTGCCGAGCTGCTCGGCTCCGACGCGGGCGAGGTGCGGGCATCGGGCCTCCCGTTGCTGCGCGAGCTCGTGGCCGACGGTCTGCTCGTCTGAGCCTCGCCCCACCCCTGCCGGTTCGATGTAAACGCGCCGGGCATCCCCGGCGCGTTTACATCGACCGGGGAGTCTCGAGTGAGTGGGGACCGGGACATTCGTCATGGCCGGGGGTGTTTGCGCAGGTGGAAAACACAGTTGTGAGTGAGTGCTCACTCACTCATACTGAACACCATGTCACCCCGCGCCCCCGCGATGGCCCCCGACGACCGCCGGGCCTCGATCATCTCTGCCACTATCCCGCTGCTGCGGGACAAGGGCCGGGGGATCAGCACCCGCGAGATCGCCAAGGCGGCGGGCATCGCCGAGGGCACGATCTTCCGGGTGTTCGAGAGCAAGGACGAGATCATCCACGCGTGCGTCCACGAGGCGTTCGACACGGCCGCCGTGAAGGCCGAGCTGGCAGCCGTGGACCGCGACCTGCCGCTACGCGAACGACTCGCGGCCGCGGTCACCGTGATGCAGACCCATCTGCAGGGCATCTTCGCCCTGATGAGCGTCCTGCAGTCGTCCGGCCAACCGCTGCACCGCCCGATGGACGCCAAGGCGCTGCGCCGCCGCCAGGAGGGGACCGCCGAGCTCGACGAGGCGTTCACCGCCCTCATCGGTGACGACGTCGCGCTGCTGCGGATCCCGGTCAAGAACTTCATCGGGTACCTGCGCATGCTGACGCTTTCCAGCGTCCACCCGATGCTCGACGGCCAGGACTCCACCGCGGCCGAGCTCGTCGACGTCGTCCTCGAGGGCGCACTGGCCCGCCCGACCACCGCGGCCGCGTCGCCCGCCGCGACCGCCTCGCCCAGCGCGACCACGCCGCCCGACTCCAGGGGGAAGAAGTAGTGCTCATCCGGATCATTCGTGACTACCTGAGGCCCTACCAGGGCCTGGTCGCAGTCCTCGTGGGGCTGCAGCTCGTCGGGACCATGGCGTCGCTCTACCTGCCCAGCCTCAACGGCCGGATCATCGACGAGGGCGTCGCCAAGGGGGACACCGGCTACATCGTCAGGACCGGCGGGTGGATGCTCGCCGTGTCGCTGGTGCAGATCGTAGCCACCGTCGCCGCGACCTACCTCGGGGCGAAGTCCGCGGCGGGCCTCGGGCGCGACCTCCGCGCCGGGATCTTCGCGCGGGTGGGTGACTTCTCCGCACAGGAGGTGTCGAGGTTCGGCGCCCCCACGCTGATCTCCCGCAACACCAACGACGTCACGCAAGTGCAGACGGTCGTCTTCATGGGTGCGGCGATGATGGTGTCGGCTCCGATCATGATGGTCGGCGGCATCATCATGGCGCTGCGCGAGGACGTCGGGCTGTCGTGGCTGGTCGCCGTCGCCGTGCCGGCGCTGGCCCTGTCGGTGGCCCTGGTGATCCGCAAGATGATCCCGAACTTCCGCCTCATGCAGGAGTCGGTCGACTGGGTGAACCGCGTGCTGCGCGAACAGATCACCGGAATCCGGGTGGTCCGGGCCTTCGTCCGCGAGGACCACGAGCGGGCGCGGTTCGCCGATGCCAACACGCAGTACACGGGGACGGCGCTCGCCGTCGGTCGCCTGATGGCGCTGGTCTTCCCGATCGTCATGCTGATCTTCAACGCCTCGACCGTGGCCGTCCTGTGGTTCGGGTCGCACCGCGTCGAGAACGGCCAGATGCAGATCGGCGAGCTGACCGCCTTCATGAGCTATCTGATGCAGATCCTCATGTCGGTCATGATGGCCACCTTCATGTCGATGATGATCCCGCGAGCGACAGTCTCGGCCGGTCGCATCGCGGAGGTGCTCGACACCGACTCGACCGTCGTCCAGCCCGCGCGGCCGGTGGCGATCCCCCGCACCGGGACGAGCGTGGAGCTTCGTGATGTCGAGTTCTGCTACCCCGGCGCGGATGTGCCTGTCCTGCAAGGCGTTTCATTGACTGCCGAACCAGGGCGCACGACCGCCATCATCGGGAGTACCGGCGCTGGCAAGTCGACGCTCCTGTCGCTGATCCCCCGGCTCTACGACGTCACCGGCGGGCACGTCCTGCTCGGAGGGGTCGACGTCCGGGACGCGACCCTCGAGGACGTGTGGTCCCGCATCGGGCTGGTGCCCCAGAAGCCCTACCTCTTCACCGGGACGGTCGCCTCCAACCTGCGCTACGGCGACTCCGAGGCCACCGACGACGAGCTGTGGGAGGCGTTGCGCATCGCGCAGGCGGAGGACTTCGTCCGCGCCATGCCCGAGGGCCTGAACGCGCCCATCTCCCAGGGCGGCACCAACGTCTCGGGTGGGCAGCGCCAACGACTGGCGATCGCGCGGGCGCTGGTCTCCAGGCCCGAGGTGTTCCTCTTCGACGACAGCTTCTCCGCCCTCGACCTGTCCACCGACGCGAGGCTGCGGTCGGCACTCAAGCCCGTCACGCGGCATACAGCGGTGATCGTGGTGGCTCAACGGGTCTCGACCATCATCGATGCCGACCACATCGTCGTCCTCGACGACGGCTTGGTGGTGGGCGCGGGTCGGCACGACCAGCTGCTCGAGACCTGCCCGACGTACGTCGAGATCGTCGAGTCGCAGCGCAGTGCAGAGGAGGCGGCGGCATGAGTGAAGGTGTGAAGACCGAGGAGGAGAAGGCGGCCGAGCAGCGGCGCGGGCCGGTGGCGAACGCCGCCCAGCGGCGCGGGCCCATGTCGATCGGCCTGCCGTCGGAGAAGTCGCGGAACTTCGGCCCCTCGGCGAAGCGACTGCTGTCCCTGCTCCAACCCGAGCGGGCAGCCCTGTATGCCGTGTTGGCACTGGCCGTGTGCAGCGTCGCCCTGAACGCCGTGGGACCCAAGATCCTTGGCAAGGCGACCGACCTCATCTTCGCGGGCGTGGTCGGGAAGTCGTTGCCACCGACCGCCACCCGCGCCCAGGTCGTCGAGGCGCTGCGCGCACGCGGTGACGACAAGTTCGCCGACATGGTCGCCCGGATGCCCCACCTCGTGCCCGGGTCGGGGATCGACTTCGGCGCGGTGGGACGGGTGCTGCTGTTCGTGCTCGCCCTGTATGCCGTGGCGAGCGTCCTGTCCTGGGCGAGCGGCTGGATCCTCACCGGTGCCGTCAACCGCACGATCTTCGTCCTGCGACGGGACGTGGAGGACAAGCTCAACCGGCTGCCGCTGCCCTACTTCGACGCGCAGCCGCGTGGCGAGCTGCTGAGCCGCGTCACCAATGACATCGACAACGTGGCCCAGAGCCTGCAGCAGACGCTGAGCCAGATGTTGACGTCGTTGCTCACCGTGGTCGCGATGGTCGGGATGATGCTCTACATCTCGCCGCTGCTGGCGATCATCGCGCTCGTCACCATCCCCGTCTCGATGTACGTCACGGCCACGATCGGCAAGCGTTCGCAGAAGCACTTCGTGCAGCAGTGGAAGAGCACCGGCGAGCTGAACGCGATCGTCGAGGAGACTTTCACCGGGCACCAGCTGGTCAAGGTCTTCGGCCGGCAGGACGAGGTGCGTGCTGCCTTCCGCACCAAGAACGACGACCTGTTCGACGCCGGCTTCGGCGCGCAGTTCATCAGCGGCATCATCATGCCGACGATGATGTTCATCGGAAACCTCAACTACGTCGTCATCGCCGTGGTCGGTGGGCTCCGCGTGGCGAGCGGGTCGATGAGCCTGGGTGACGTGCAGGCCTTCATCCAGTACTCACGTCAGTTCACCCAGCCACTGACCCAGGTCGCGTCGATGGCCAACCTGCTCCAGTCCGGAGTTGCCTCTGCCGAAAGGGTTTTCGACGTCCTCGACGCTCCCGAGCAACGGGCCGACGCGGCGGAGCCGACCACCCTGGACGACCCGCACGGGCGGGTGCAGTTCGAGGACGTGTCGTTCTCCTACGACCCGGCCAACCCCCTCATCGAGCACCTCGACCTCACCGTCGAGCCGGGGCAGACGGTGGCCATCGTCGGGCCGACAGGAGCCGGCAAGACCACCCTCGTCAACCTCATCATGCGGTTCTACGAGCTCGACTCCGGTCGGATCACCCTCGACGGCGTGGACATCACCGACCTGACCCGGCACAACCTGCGTGGCGAGATCGGCATGGTCCTGCAGGACACCTGGCTGTTCGGCGGCACGATCCGCGAGAACATCGCCTACGGCAGGCCGGGTGCCAGCGAGGAGGAGGTGCTGGCTGCGGCCACGGCGACCTACGTCGACCGGTTCGTGCACTCCTTCCCGGACGGCTACGACACCGTGCTGGACGCCGAGGGCGGGAACATCAGCGCCGGCGAGAAGCAGCTCATCACCATCGCCCGTGCGTTCCTGTCCGACCCGGCGCTGCTCATCCTCGACGAGGCGACCAGCTCGGTCGACACGCGCACGGAACTGCTCGTCCAGAAGGCGATGTCGGCGCTGCGGCACGATCGCACGAGCTTTGTCATCGCGCACCGGCTGTCCACCATCCGCGACGCCGACGTCATCCTCGTGATGCGCGACGGCCAGATCGTCGAGCAGGGTTCGCACGACTCCCTGCTCGCCCGGGGCGGCGCCTATGCGGAGCTGTATGCCGCGCAGTTCAGCGGCGCCGCCGTCGACGTCGACACGGGGGAGGCCCCCGCACCAGACCTCGCCGGCGCCAAGGTCTGAGTCCGGGGCGGTTCGTCTCAGCCGGTCTGGTCGAGGGACATGCCGTGGCGGATGGCTGCCTCGAGGACGTCGACGTCGATGTCTGCGAGGCGTTTGAACCGGATGCAGTAGCCCGTGACGCTTGCCTTCCCGATCGAGGCGCCGTAGGTGCGCTTCAGGAAGGTCTTGTCGTCGAGGCCGAGCACGTAGACCGAGATGCCAGACGTGTTGGCGCTGAGACCGATCCGATAGAACTCGCGCGACGAGCCGTCGGCGTACTGGATGGTGTAGCCGCCGTAGCCGATGTTGGGATTGGCGACGACCTTGCCGTCGTCGTTGGTGCCATCGGTGAACCAGAGCCTGCACGAGGGAAACTCCGCCAGCATGCGCGCGTGCAGCTGTCGGAGGTCGGCCTGCTTGGGCTCGCGTTGACTCGCGAGGTACGCCTCGACCTGCTCAGCGATGTCCATCTCGAGCCCGATGCTAGCAACGCCGGGACGTGGCGAACCGGCCCCGGAGTGAAGGTGACGCATGCCCGGGTGCCGATTCGCGGCATACGCCCTAGGTTGGGCTGACGTCCGTCGACGCACCGCCCAGGAGCCGCTGATGCCTTCCCTCGCCCCCCTCGCCGTCCCGGCTGCTGAAACCCTCATCAACGCGAACTGGCTCGACTACACGCTGGTGGCGATCTACTTCGCGTTCGTCCTGGGAATCGGTGTCATCGCACGGCGCTCGGTGTCGGACTCCATCGACTTCTTCCTGTCGGGACGCTCGCTTCCTGCCTGGGTCACGGGCCTGGCGTTCATCTCCGCCAACCTCGGCGCCGTCGAGATCATGGGGATGTCCGCCAACGGCGCCAAGTACGGCCTCCCGACGGTGCACTACTTCTGGGTGGGCGCGATCCCGGCCATGCTCTTCCTCGGCGTCGTGATGATGCCCTTCTACTACGGCTCCAAGGTGCGCTCGGTGCCGGAGTTCATGTTCCGGCGTTTCGGCACCGGGGCCCACCTCGTCAACGCCATCAGCTTCGCCGTCGCCCAGCTGCTCATCGCCGGCGTGAACCTGTTCCTGCTCGGCTCGATCGTGCACGCCCTGCTCGGCTGGCCGCTGTGGGTCGCCCTGATCGTCGCGGCGCTGATCGTGCTGTCCTACATCACCCTCGGCGGTCTGTCGGCGGCGATCTACAACGAGGTCCTGCAGTTCTTCGTCATCGTGGCCTCGCTCCTGCCGCTGACCCTGATCGGGCTGCACCGCGTCGGCGGGTACGGCGGGCTCAAGGACAAGCTCACCGCCTTCGCGGAGGCTGCGCCCGGGGCCGCCAAGGTCCCGCCGGCCGCCCAGCAGCTCGAGTCCYGGCCGGGGCAGGCCTTGTCGGGCTTCGACTCCGGGTTCCTGTCCGTCATAGGGATCGTCTTCGGCCTCGGCTTCGTGCTGTCCTTCGGCTACTGGACGACGAACTTCGTCGAGGTCCAGCGCGCCATGGCCTCCAAGTCGATCTCCGCGGCGCGCAAGACCCCGATCATCGGCGCCTTCCCCAAGATGTTCGTGCCCTTCATCGTCATCCTCCCGGGCATGGTCGCCGCCGTGCTGGTGCAGGAGATCATGGATCTCAAGAACGGCGGCACCCCTCCTGGGGGAGCGAGCGGCGAGGGTGTGAAGTACAACGACGCGCTGCTGCTGCTGATGCGCGACGTCCTGCCGAACGGCTTGCTGGGACTGGCGATCGCGGGCCTGCTCGCGGCGTTCATGGCGGGCATGGCGGCCAACATCTCGGCCTTCAACACGGTGTTCAGCTACGACCTGTGGCAGCGCTACATCCGCAAGGACCACAGTGACGACTACTACCTGCGGATCGGCCGGCTGGCCACGGTGGGTGCGACGGTCATCGCGATCTTCACCGCGTCGATCGCCGGCAGCTTCTCCAACGTCATGGACTACCTGCAGACGCTCTTCGGCTTCTTCAACGCCCCGCTGTTCGCGACCTTCATCCTCGGCATGTTCTGGAAACGGATGAGCGCGACGGCCGGTTGGGTGGGCCTCGTCTGCGGCACCCTGTCGGCGGTGACGGTGGCCTTCCTGAGTGAGGACGCGTTCGGCTCGGCGAGCCGGGGCGTGATCCCGCTGGATGGTCAGGGCGCGAGCTTCGTCGCCGCCTCGGCAGCCTTCGTCGTCGACATCATCGTCAGCGTCCTCGTGACATTGGTGACCAAGCCGAAACCCGCCTCCGAGCTCAAGGGGCTGGTCTACTCCGAGACTCCCCGGGAGGACCTCGTCGACCCCGAGGAGGCCTCGTTGCCATGGTTCCAGCGGACCCTGCCGCTGGCCGGGATCGCCCTGGTCATGGTCCTCGTACTCAACTTCGCCTTCTGAGAGGAGTAGTCATGTCCGACAAGAAGTCCGACCCGTCCACCCCGGGTGCCCCGGCCAAGAAGACCGCTGGCGCGTTCGACATCCGCAACATCATCGGGGCCCTGCTGGGCATCTACGGCGTGCTCCTGCTCTTCGCCGGGTTCGCCCTGGACACGGCAGAGGCCAAGACCGGAGGGATCAACGCCAACCTGTGGACCGGGCTCGCGCTCGCCGTCGCGGCCGCGGTGTTCCTCGTCTGGGCACGGCTCAAGCCGATCGTCGTGCCGGACCACGTCGAGCCGGTCGAGGACGACCCGACCCGCCCGGCCCCGCGGCGACGTCCCGGCGGCCACTGACGCCTGCAACGCGACCGGGGACACGACGCGCCGCCGGACAGCGGGTGTGCGCCCGATCTACGCGGCGTTTCGCGTCCTCGGTGAGGTATGCCGCGTGGTCACCACCCGGCATACCCGCACCTCTGGCCACTGGTGCCGCACGTGACCACCGCAGAGACCCCCCCACATGCCACACCTGTGGCCAGAAGTCGGGGAATGTCAGCGGGTCTCGTGCACCGGTTGGCGACGCAGGGCCTGGCTGCCGGTGAAGGCGAGGACCGCCGCGGCGGCGACCCCCAGCGCACCCCCGCACAGCCACATCAGCCGTGGGATCAGCTCGAAGAGGGCTCCGGCGAGCGGTGGTGCGATGACCGTGCCACCGATCGAGGCCGCGCCGTAGAGGCTCTGGTAGCGGCCGTGCATGCCCTCGGGCGCCCGGTCCGAGGTGTGGGCGTTGGCGGTCGGCTTGTAGAGCATCTCGCCCGCGGTCACCACGGCCACGGTCGAGGCGAGCGAAGCCAGGGCCCCACACGGCCGCGATCGATCCTGCGGCGCCCTCACTCAGGCCGCGGTCGGAGACCAGGTAGAGCGGGATGAACACCCACGCCATCGAGCCCAGGGCGTTGACGAACCGGCCGACCAGGAGCCACCGGACCCAGCCCGGGAGGTCCTTCACGCCAGCGTCACCGCGTGGCTTCGCCTGACGAACCGGCCGTGCGTCACCACATGGCCTCGAGGTCGGGGTGTCCGAGAGCAGGCGGGTCGTAGGTGGGCTGGTAGAGCGTCATCGTCCCGGCGCCGGGCACCCTGAGCTGGATCGTCGAGCCCCACTGCTGCTCGGTGACCTCGCCCTCGAACTCGGCCCCGCGCCCACGCAGTTCCGCCACGGTGGCCGCGACGTCGTCGCAGATGAGGGACAGGTCGAACCGCTGGTCCGTGCCGCCGGACCGTCCTTCGTGCTCCCACGTCGCGGGGTGGACCCCGAGCTCGCTCGGGCCAGTGGCGAAGATGAGCCACCCGCCCCCGGTGTCGGTCGCCGGGAACTGCAGGACGTCACGGAAGAAGGCGCGAGCGGCGTCGGGGTCCTCGGCGTAGACGAGGGTGTGCAGTGCTGTGATCATGAGCCCACGGTAGAAGCCCGGCGGCGCTCCAGCCCGTCGAGCACGACATCCAGCCCGAACTCGAACTCGCTCTGGTCGTCGCACCAGCCCAGGGTCGAGCCCGGGTCGTCGTGCGCCACCTCGCCGAGCATCGCCACGAGGTGCGGGATCTGCGTCGCCATGGCCGCGAGCAGCTCCTCCGAGGCGTCGCCCGCAGCGGCGTCACCGGGGTCGAACAGCTCCTGCGAGAAACCGATGACCCGGCTGCCGAGGGCGTGCAGCGAGTGGTGCGTCAGGTCGTTGCTGAACCCGCCGGCCCGCAGGATCGCCACCACGCCGTCGAAGTAGCGGACGATGTCGAGGCTCATCGTCGTGCGGGTCTCGAGGACGCCGGGGGCCCACCGGTGTCGCAGCATGACCTCCCGGGCGGCGAGGGCTCGCGCCCGCAGTGCGCCCCGCCAGTCCTCGGCGGGATCCGGGGCATCGGGCAGCGTGACGGCGGCCAGGATCTCGGCGGCGACCTGGTCGACCATCGCGTCGAGCAGGGCCTCCTTGCCGGCCACGTGGTTGTAGAGCGACATCGCCTCGACGCCGAGCTCCTGCCCGATGCGGCGCATCGAGACCGCCGCGATGCCCTCGGTGTCCGCCACGTCCACCGCGGCACGCATGACGCGCTCACGACTGAGCGGCGTGCGGGGTGCGCCCTTCGCCGGGTCGCGGGTGGCGCTCTCGACAGTGTCGGTCACGGCAGTCTCCGGGTGGGCGGGGTGGGTCCCGGCGTGGGATCCACGGCTGGGTCGTTGTCAGGAATGCTAGCTCTCGGCCGTTGACAGACTTACGGCGTAGGTCTAACTTACACCGTACATTTACACCGTAAGTACGGCATGACCCACCAGCCGATGAACCCAGGAGCCCGCCATGACCGACCTCGACCAGAGCCGCCCGCCCGCGCCGCGCACGAGCCCGGCGCGCGGCATACCCACGACGATGCGGGCCGCCGTGCACGAGCGCTACGGCCCGCCCGAGGAGGTGGTGTCGGTGCGGACCGTTCCCGTGCCTGACGTCGGCGCCGACGATGTGCTCGTGCGGGTGGGCGCGGCCTCGGTCAACGCGCTCGACTGGCACTACGTCACGGGGCTGCCGATGTTCGCCCGCCCCACGCTGGGGCTGCGCCGCCCGAAGCGGCAGACGCCCGGCGCTGACGTCGCTGGAGTGGTGGAGGCCGTCGGGTCCACCGTGACCCGACTCGCCATCGGCGACCGGGTGTTCGGCGAGGTGTCGGGTGGCGGCCTCGCGGAGTTCGTGGTGGCGCCGGCGGACTGGATGGTGCCGGTCCCCGAGGGCGTCGGGATCGAGCAGGCGGCCACCGTGGGGGTCGCCGCCGAGACCGCGCTGCAGGGCCTGCGCGACTGGGGCGGCCTGCGCCCGGGGCAGCGGGTCCTGGTCAACGGCGCGTCCGGCGGGGTGGGCAGCTTCGCCGTCCAGCTGGCCAAGGCCCTGGGCGCCTCGCACGTGACGGCGGTGTGCAGCACCGACAACGTCGAGGCGGCACGACGCGGCGGTGCCGACCGCGTCATCGACTACACGAAGGAGGACCTGCGCTCGCTCGACGACACTTTCGACCTGTTCTTCGACAACGCCGGCAGCCTGAGCCTGCGCGACAGCCGACGCCTGCTCGTGCGCGACGGGACCTACGTCATGGTGACCTCGCCGAAGTCGAAGTGGCTGCGCCCCCTGCCGCGGATGCTCAGCGTGCCGTTCTACTTCGCGTTCGGCAGCCAGCGGGCGCCTGCCTTCAAGGTGGCCTCCCGCAGCGTGGCCGACCTCGAGTTCCTCATCGACCTGGTGGCCGATGGCCGGCTGAACCCTGTCATGGACCGGCGCTGGGCGCTCGCCGATGCCGCAGAGGCACTACGGGTCCAGGGCGAGTTCCACTCGCGTGGAAAGTCCGTCGTCATCCCCTGAGGGAGTCGGATCGGGTCAGGCGAACTGCCAGGACCGCTTGCTCAGGCCGAACCAGAAGCCGTCGATGACGCTTTCGTTCTCGAGGCTTCCCGACTCGTATGCCGCGCCGAGACTGACGTAGAGCGGTGCCCAGTGCTCGGTGCGGGGGTGGGCCTCGCGCGCGGCGGGGGCCTTGTTCATGAAGTCGAGGATCGCGTCGACGTCCTGGCGCTCGAGCGCCTCCGCGGCCCAGTTGTCGAACTCGGCGGAAGCTGCGGGCGGGGTGCCGTCAGCACCTGCGGCCGGGTTGAACCAGCGCAGGTTGTGGGTGGTGAAGCCGGACCCGACGATGAGCGTGCCCTCGTCTCGCAGTGGTGCGAGCTTGCGGCCGAGGTCGAACAGGGCCCGGGGGTCGAGGGTCGGCATCGACATCTGCAGCACGGGGATGTCGGCCTCGGGGTACATCTCGACGAGGGGGACGTACGCACCGTGGTCGAGTCCGCGGGTCTCGTCGCGGTGGACCGGTGTGTCGCCGGAGTGCATCAGCCTGGTGACGTCGGCCGCGAGCTGTGGCGCACCGGGCGCGTCATACGTCACCTCGTAGTAGTGCCGCGGAAAGCCGTAGAAGTCGTACACGAGGGGGACGTCGCCGGAGGTGGCGGACAGCGAGAGGGGCGCTTCCTCCCAGTGGGCGGAGACCATGAGGATGTTGGTCGGCTTGCCGAACCGCGTCGACCAGGTCGCGAGCTGGTCGGTCCACACCGGGTCGTCGGCCAGCGGTGGCGCGCCGTGGCTGAGGTACAGCACCGGCTGGCGGGTGTCGGTCACGGACGGGCTCATGGGAGGAGCATACAACGACTACGGTTGAACATTCAACTACTCCGGTTCCACACTGAGCGACGACCAGCCGACGCCTTGCGGAATGCGGACGCGGCGTGGCGAATTTGACCCTCTCGGATACCGTCATCCGCGATGCCGTGTCCATGCAGCGACGAATCCGCTGCACATGGGGTCAGGAACGGAAGGTTCAACCATGAGTGAGGGGCGCAAGCTCGTCATCGTCGAGTCGCCGGCCAAGGCGAAGACGATCGGCGGCTACCTGGGCAAGGACTGGGACGTCGAGGCCTCGGTCGGTCACATCCGCGACATCCCGACCCCGTCGGAGATGCCCGCCGACATGAAGAAGGGCCCGTTCGGCCGGTTCGGCGTGGACGTCGACAACGGCTTCGAGGCCTACTACGTCGTCGACTCCGACAAGAAGAAGAAGGTGTCGGAGCTCAAGCGACTGCTCAAGGGCGCCGACGAGCTCTACCTCGCCACTGATGAGGACCGCGAGGGCGAGGCGATCGCCTGGCACCTGCTCGAGGTGCTCCAGCCCAAGGTCCCCGTCAAGCGGATGGTCTTCCACGAGATCACCAAGGAAGCCATCCAGCGGGCTGCCAACAGCACCCGCGACCTCGACGTCGCGATGGTCGACGCCCAGGAGACCCGCCGCATCCTCGACCGCCTCTACGGCTACGAGGTCAGCCCGGTCCTGTGGCGCAAGGTCAAGGCCGGCCTGTCCGCCGGACGGGTCCAGTCCGTCGCCACCCGCATGGTGGTCGAGCGCGAACGCGACCGGATGGCGTTCGTCCGTGCGTCCTACTGGGACGTCGAGGGAGACTTCACCCCTGACGGCACCTCCAACCAGTTCGGAGCCCGCCTCAGCGCCGTCGACGGTGCCCGTGTGGCCACCGGTCGCGACTTCGCCGACGACGGCCTGCTCAAGGCCAAGGGTGTCGTCCACCTCGACGAGGAGACCGCGAACTCCATTGCGCGACAGGTGGTCTCGGCCCAGGTCAAGGTCACCAGCGTCCAGGAGAAGCCCTACACGCGGCGCCCGTCCGCACCCTTCACGACGAGCACCCTCCAGCAGGAGGCCTCGCGCAAGCTGCGCCTGTCCTCCAAGAACGCCATGCGGGTCGCCCAGCGTCTCTACGAGAACGGCTACATCACCTACATGCGCACCGACAGCACCACGCTGTCGGAGGCCGCCCTCACCGCGGCCCGCCAACAGGCCCGTGACCTGTATGGCGCGGAGTACGTCCCCGACGCCCCCCGCCGCTACGAGAAGAAGGTCAAGAACGCCCAGGAGGCGCACGAGGCCATCCGTCCCGCGGGGGACAGGTTCCGCACCCCGGCCCAGGTCGCCGGCGAGCTGCGTGGCGACGAGTTCGCGCTCTACGAGCTGATCTGGAAGCGCACCGTCGCCTCCCAGATGGCCGACGCCCGCGGTTCGACCGCGACGGTCAAGCTCGGCGGCACCCTCGCCGACGGCCAGCTCGTGGAGTTCAGCGCGTCGGGCACCGTCATCACCTTCCGTGGCTTCCTCGCGGCCTACGAGGAGGGCCGTGACGAGGAGCAGATCAGCAAGGCCCAGGAGGCCGACGAGGAGCGTCGCCTGCCCAAGCTCAGCGAGGGCGTCGCGATCACCACGCTGCGCGCCGAGGCCGACGGGCACGAGACGTCCCCGCCCCCGCGCTACACCGAGGCGACGTTGGTCAAGGCGATGGAGGAGAAGGGGATCGGCCGACCGTCGACCTACGCCTCCACCGTCGGCACCATCCAGGACCGTGGCTACGTCAACACGCGTGGCAACGCCCTGATCCCGACCTGGCTGGCCTTCGCGGTGACCCGGCTTCTCGAGGAGCACTTCACGGAGCTGGTGGACTACGACTTCACCGCCTCCATGGAGGAGGACCTCGACCGCATCGCCGGTGGCGACGAGCAGCGGGCCCGGTGGCTGCACCGGTTCTACTTCGGAGGAGAGGGCCTGGGGGCCGCCGCGGTCGGCGGCACCGGCGGCGGCCTCGTCGGCGGCTCCGGCCAGGGACTCAAGCACCTGGTCGAGGACCTCGGCGAGATCGACGCGCGTGCGATCTCGACCATCGAGATCGGCGAGGGCATCGTCGTCCGGGTCGGGCGCTACGGCCCCTACGTCGAGGAGACCGTGCCGCGTGGCGTGGACCTCTCGACCGGCGAGATGACCGACGACGCAGCCGTCACGCCGCGTCGCGCCACGATCAACGACGACATCGCTCCCGACGAGATGACTCCGGCCAGGGCTCGCGAGCTGCTCGACCAGTCCGCCGACGACGGCAAGGTGCTCGGTCAGGACCCCGAGTCCGGTCGCGACATCGTCGCCAAGGCCGGTCGTTACGGTCCCTATGTCACCGAGGTGCTGGACGAGGAGACCGCGGCGCTCAAGGGCAAGGCCAAGGTCAAGCCGCGCACCGCCAGCCTGTTCAAGGACATGGACCTCGCGACCCTGGACCTCGACACGGCGCTCAAGCTGCTCAGCCTGCCGCGGGTCGTCGGAGTCTCGAAGGAGGAGGACGGCACGGAGGTGGAGATCACGGCGCAGAACGGTCGCTACGGCCCGTACCTCAAGAAGGACACCGACTCCCGCTCGCTGGCCACCGAGCAGCAGCTCTTCGACATCACGCTGGAGGAGGCCCTGGCGATCTACGCCGAGCCCAAGCAGCGCGGGCGTGCCTCCACGGCTCCCCTCAAGGAGCTCGGCAACGACCCGGTGTCGGGCAAGCCGATGGTGGTCAAGGACGGCCGCTTCGGGCCCTACGTCACCGACGGCGAGACCAACTCGACGTTGCGCAAGGGTGACGAGCCCGAGTCGATCACCCCAGAGCGCGGCGCCGAGCTGCTCGCCGAGAAGCGCGCCAAGGGCCCGACCACCCGCAAGCGGGCCGCCAAGAAGACCACCAAGAAGGCCGCGACCAAGAAGACCGCCACCAAGTCAGCCGCCAAGAAGACGGCGGCGAAGAAGTCAGCGGCCAAGAAGGCCTAGGAACCCCATGCCGATCGATCCGACCACAGCCCGCCGGCTGGACCACCGCCTCGCGGGCGAGCAGTCCGACAAGCGGCTGCCGTCCGTGTGCGCGGGCCTGGTGCGCGGTGGCGAGCTGGTGTGGTCGGGTGCGGTGGGCACGCTGTCGGGTCGCGCCGACGGTGAGCCCGCCACCGCGGACACGCAGTACCGCATCGGCTCGATCACCAAGACCTTCGTCGGCGTCGAGGTGCTTCGCCTGCGTGACGAGGGACGCTTCGAGCTCAACGACGCGATCAGCGGGCACCTCGCCGAGACGGGGGAGACCGCCTTCGGCGGCGTCACGATCGCCCAGCTTCTCTCGCACTCGTCGGGTCTGCAGGCCGAGACCTCGGGGCCGTGGTGGGAGCGGACCCCCGGCGGCAGCTGGTCGGACCTGCTGGCCAGCCGCCCGGCCCTGCGGTTCCGCCCGGGTGCGCGGTTCCACTACTCCAACGTCGGGTATGCCGTCCTCGGCGAGCTGGTGGCCCGGCTCCGGGGTATGCCGTGGGGCGACGCCGTGCGCGCGAATCTCCTTGACCCGCTTGGCATGTCGCGCACCTCCATGCGGCCAGTCGCGCCCGCTGCGCCTGGGTGGGCGGTCCACCCGCTGGCCGACCTGCTGCACGTCGAACCCGAGCACGACGCCGGGTCGATGGCCCCGGCCGGGCAGCTCTGGTCGACCGTCACGGACCTCAGTCGCTGGGCGACGTTCCTGGCCGGTGACACCGGTGGCCTGCTCAGCTCGCAGACGCTTGACGAGATGTGCCTGCCCATCGCCGTCAACGACAACCCGGGTCAGGCGTGGACGGGGGCGCACGGGCTGGGGTGGCAGGTCTGGAACCTCGACGGCGTCCGGTATGCCGGTCACGGCGGTTCGATGCCCGGGTTCCTGGCCGGCCTGCGCGTCAACCGCGGCACGGGCGACGGCTGCGTGGTCTTCGCGAACGCCACGTCGGGGATGGCCCTCGGCAACGACCTGCTGGACCTGCTCGCCGACAACGAGCCCCTGCCCGTCAAACCCTGGTCCGCCGACGCCGACCAGGCCACCGGGCTGGAACTGGTCGGTGACTGGTACTGGGGCACCACGGCATACGACCTGCGCCTGTCGGCCGACGGCCACCTCGTGCTGGGGGAGCCCGGAGCCAACCGCGGCTCCCGGTTCCGGCCCACGGAGACGGGCTGGGTGGGCCTCGACGGCTACCACGAGGGGGAGCCGCTGGTCGTCGTCCGCGGAGCGGACGGCCGGCCCAGCCACCTCGATCTGGGCTCGTTCCGGTTCAGCCGGACCCCCTACGACCCGGCTGCCGACATCCCCGGGGACATCCACCCCGACCGCTGGCACTGACCCCTGCTTCTGTTGGTAGTGGAACTTCCGGATATCCGGAAGTTCCACTACCAACAGAAGCGCCGCCAACAGGGCGGACGGGAGGCGGCGGCCGAGCAGAGACCCGTGCGCAACCCGTCGCAAAGAGGTCATACCGTGACACGGGCGTGATGTGTGCGGAGGACATGTTCTGTCAGGGTTGTGTGGCGAACCCGGCCATATCAGGCGCCTTCGAGCCAGCCTAGGGTTCTGCAGAACGCGACGGCTCCCCCACCGTCGCACCGAGCCGCACGAGGAGGTGCCGGTGCCCCGCGACGCCACCACGGACACGGCAGGAGCCCTGCTCCAGACCCGCGCCCTGACCAAGGAGTTCCGCGGCTTCCGCGCCGTCTCCGACGTCAGCCTCAGCGTGGCCGAAGGCACCGTCCACGCCCTGGTCGGCCCCAACGGCGCAGGCAAGACCACCCTGTTCAACCTGCTGACGGGCTTCCTCGCGCCGACCTCCGGGCAGATCCTGTTCCGGGGCGAGGACATCACCGGTCGCCAGCCCGAGCAGATCGCCCACCTCGGCATCGCCCGGTCGTTCCAGATCACCAGCCTGTTCGACCAGATGAGCGCCGTCGACCACGTCGAGCTCGCCCTGGCCTCGCCCACCGGGATCGGCTACCGGTTCTGGCGCTCGTCCTCCCAGATGCGCCAGTTCCGCGACCGCGCCATGGACCTGCTCGGGCAGGTCGGCCTGGCCGACCGCTCGGGTGCCGCGGCCGGGTCGCTGGCCTACGGGCAGAAGCGGGCCCTCGAGCTGGCCCTGGCGCTGGCCCTCGACCCCCAGCTGCTGCTGCTCGACGAGCCGACGGCCGGGATGGGCCTGGAGGACGTCGACCGCACCATCGCCCTCGTGAAGCAGGTCGCCGAGGGGCGGACCGTCGTGTTCGTCGACCACAACATGCACGTGGTCGGGTCACTGGCCGACACGGTGACCGTGCTCCAGGCCGGGCAGGTGCTGGCCGAGGGCAGCTACGACCAGGTGCGCAACGACGAGCGCGTCATCACCGCCTACCTCGGACAGGCGGGGTGACCCCGATGGCCGGCGAGATCCTCGAGGTCGACGGGCTGTCCGCCTGGTACGGCGAGGCGCGCGTGCTCTCCGACGTCGACCTGCGGGTCGCCCCCGGAGAGGTCGTCACGCTCGTCGGGCGCAACGGTGCCGGCAAGACCACCCTGCTGCGTTCGGTCATGGGCCTGCACCGCCAGGTCGAGGGCACGGTCTCGTGGGCAGGGCAGCCGCTCGGCAGGTCGAGCGCCGACAAGCGGGCCAAGGCCGGCATTGGCTGGGTGCCCGACGACCGCGGCATCTACGCCACCTTGTCGGTGCAGGAGAACCTGCTGCTGCCGCCGATCACGAGCAAGGCCGACGCCTGGAGCCTCGAGCAGGTCTACGAACAGTTCCCCGTGCTGCACGAGCGTCGGGACTTCCCCGGCACCAAGCTGTCCGGTGGCGAGCAGCAGATGCTGGCCATCGCCCGCGTGCTGCGCACAGGCTCGCGCCTGCTCCTGCTGGACGAGCCGTCCGAGGGCCTCGCGCCGGTGATCGTCCAGCAGATCGGCGACATCATCCGCCAGATCAAGGACCAGGGCGTCTCGGTGCTCCTCGTCGAGCAGAACGTGACCTTCGCCTCGACGGTCGCCGACCGCCACTACCTGCTGGCCCAGGGACGGGTCGTGGAGTCCCTCGACAACGACTCGTTCCAGTCCCGCACCTCCGAGCTGCTCGAGTACCTCGGCATCTGACGGCCGCAGCCGATCGCACACGCTCCACCTCGCTCCACAGGACAACCTCGACACCCGCACCAGAACCCCAGGAGGGGAACATGCAGCGCACCAAGACCAGACAGTCCGTGGCCTTCATGGCCATCGCTGTCACCGGCAGCCTCGTGCTCGCCGCCTGTGGCGGGGCCGGCGGCCCCGCCTCCGCCGGCGGAAAGATCAGTGACGACAAGGTCGTCATCGGTCTGCTCAACGACCAGTCCGGCGTCTACAAGGACCTGTCCGGCCCCAACTCCAAGGTCGCGATCCAGATGGCGGTCGACGACTACAAGGCCAAGTACGGCGACAAGGCCGTCGCCAAGGACATCGAGATCGTCGCGGCCGACCACCAGAACAAGCCCGACGTGGCCAACACCAAGGCCCAGGAGATGTACGACCGCGACAAGGCCGACATCATCCTCGACGTGCCGACCTCGTCGGCCGCGCTCGCCGTCGCCACCCAGGCCAAGGCGAAGAAGAAGCTGTTCATCGACATCGGAGCCGGAAGCACGGCCCTGACGGGCAAGTCCTGCAACAAGTACACCTTCCACTGGGCCTACGACACGGCAATGCTCGCCCGTGGCACCGGCAGCGCGGTCGTCGAGGGTGGCGGCAAGAACTGGTCGATCGTCTACCCCGACTACGCCTTCGGCCAGGACATGACCAAGTCGTTCACCGCGTCCGTGAAGGGGGCTGGTGGCACGGTGCAGCAGTCGATCGCGACGCCGTTCCCGAACGAGAACTTCGCCACCTTCATCACGAAGGCGGCGTCGTCCAAGCCCGATGTCGTCGGGATCATGGCCGCCGGTGGTGACCTGGTGAACTTCGTCAAGCAGTACAACCAGGCCGGCATGCAGGACAAGGCACAGCTCGCCGTCGGCCTGATGTTCATCACCGACATCCACTCCCTCGGTGTCGACGCGTTCAAGAACACGACGTTCACCGACGCGTGGTACTGGAACTTCGACGCGCAGAACAAGGCCTGGGCCGACAAGTTCAAGGCCAAGACCAACACCCGTCCCTCGTTCGCCCACGCGGGCAACTACTCGGCGGCCTTCAACTACCTCGAGGCGATCCAGGCCTCCGGGACCGACAGCTCCGACGCCGTCGTGAAGCAGCTCGAGGGCAAGAAGATCAACGACATGTTCCTGCGCAACGGCGAGGTCCGGGCAGCCGACCACAACGTCATCCACGACTCCTACCTCGTGAAGGTCAAGAGCAAGGACCAGGTCAAGGAGGAGTGGGACTACGAGGAGGTCGTCAAGACCATCCCCGCGGCCGACGCCTACGGACCCGCCTCCACCGACTGCACGATGTGACGCTGAGTCACCACGACTGACTGACCAACAGCGGGAGGTATGCCGCCCGCTCGCCTCGAGCGCGCGGCATACCTCCTCGTCACCGCACCGAACCCCGCACCGCACCGACCGCAAACGGGAAGCCACATGACCGCCTTCATCCAGTACACGCTCCAGGGACTGGCCCTGGGTGGCTTCTACGCGCTGGCCGCGCTGGGGCTGGCCGTGATCTTCGGTGTCCTCGGGGTCGTCAACTTCAGCCATGGCGCCTGCTACATGCTCGGCGCGGTGGGCGCGGCCGTCCTGCTGGACGCGACCGGCCTCGGCTTCTGGTGGGCGCTGCCGATCATGACGGTCGCGATGTTCCTGTTCGGTGTGCTCATGGAACGCCTGCTGGTCCGGTGGCTGCTGCGACTCGACCCGCTCTACAACTTCCTGCTGACCTTCGGCCTGACCCTCCTGCTCGTCGACGTGGTCAAGAAGAAGTACGGCGTCTCCGGACTGCCCTACCCGCTTCCGGCCGGCCTGGAGGGGCGGATCACGATGGGGTCGGTCTCGCTGTCGACCTACCAGGTGTTCGCGGCGGTCTTCTCGATCGTCGTCTGCCTCGGCGTCTGGCTGGTCCTGACCAAGACGCGCGTGGGCATGATCGTGCGGGCGTCGACCGAGGACGCCGAGCGGTCGCGCGCCCTCGGGATCAACGTGAGTCGTTGGGTGACACCGGTTTTCGGGTTCGGCATAGCCCTGGCGGGACTCGCCGGCGTGCTGCGCGCGCCCACCGGCTCGGTGAACGCCGACATGGGCAGCTTCTTCATCATCATCCTGTTCGCGGTCGTCGTGATCGGCGGACTGGGTTCGATCCTGGGCGCCGTCGTGGCCGGCTTCCTGGTGGGTCTCGTGGAGGCCTACGGCCAGGGGTATGCCGGCCGGTTCAGCCAGGTCTTCATCTTCATGCTCATGGCGGTGGTGGTGCTGGTCCGGCCCTCGGGCCTGTTCGGCCGCGAGGAGGCTGCGTCATGAGTAGTCAGCTGGAGCAGAAGGTCGAGGTCGAGCTGCCTGCTGCGCCCGTCTCGGCGGCGCGGCGTCCGGTGGTCCGCTGGGTGATGCTGGCGGTCGGGCTCGTGGTGACCCTGGCGCTGCCGTGGTTCATCTACCCGCCGGTGGCGATGGACATCGCGGCGTGGGCGCTGTTCGCGATCTCGGTCGACCTGCTGCTGGGCTACACCGGGCTGCTGTCGTTCGGGCACGCCGCCTTCTGGGGCACCTCGGCCTACACGACGGGCCTGATCGCCAGCCACGTCGGGCTGCCCTTCCCTGTCGCCATCCTGGGCGGGGCCGTGGTCGCGATGGTCCTGGCCGTGCCGATCGGCTACCTGTCCGTCAAGCGCACCGGCATCTACTTCGCGATGGTGACCCTGGCCTTCGCCCAGATGCTCTACTTCATCGCCAACCAGTGGCGCTCGGTGACCGGTGGCGAGAACGGCCTGCAGGGGATCCCCAAGAACCTCGGCCCGCTGACCGACACGATCAACAGCGACTCGTTCTACTTCTACTACGCGGCGCTGCCGATCATCCTGCTCGGTGTCTTCATCGCCTGGCGCACGGTCAACAGCCCGTTCGGCCGGGTGCTCGTCGCGATCCGGGACAACCCGGCGCGGGCCAGGGCCCTGGGCTACGACGTCGAGCGCTACAAGATCATGGCGTTCGTGCTGTCGGCCGGACTCGCGGGTCTGGCGGGTGGGGTGTTCTCGATCAGCCACGGGTTCGCCTCGCTCCAGGAGCTGATCTGGACCACGTCCGGCAAGGTCGTCCTCATCACCGTGCTCGGCGGGATCGGCACGCTCTGGGGTGCGGTGGTCGGCGCTGCCCTGGTGGTCACGCTCGAGGACCAGCTCGCGTCGTCGGGGTTCAACGGGATCGGGATCGTGACGGGCGCGATCTTCGTCATCATCGTGCTGGCCTTCCGGCACGGCATCTGGGGCACCGCCCGCAACGGGCTGAACTCCTGGCTCCGCAGGCGCCGCCACGCCAACGACACCTGACCATCCACGCGCCCTGGCCGACGCGGCATACGAAGAAGGCACTTGACCCTCACGCGGCGTGAGGCGTCACAGTGGTCGCATGACCGAGAGGACACAGACCCTGCTCACCGTGGGGCAGGTGGCCGAGCGGCTCGACGTGACGGTGCGGACCCTGCACCACTACGACGAGATCGGGCTGCTCCGGCCCAGCGAGCGATCGCCGGCGGGCTACCGGCTCTACACGGAGGACGACCTCACGCGCCTGCAGCACGTCGTGGTCTACCGCCGCCTCGGGTTCGCGCTGGAGGAGATCGCACTCCTGTTGGACCACCCCGAGAGCGTCGAGCAGCACCTGCGTCGTCAACGCGCAGCGGTCCAGCAACGGCTCGACGAGATGAGCGACCTCGTCACAGCCATCGACCGAGCACTGGAGAGAGAGATGAACGACGAACACGCCACCGCCGAGGACATGAAGGAGCTCTTCGGAGAAGGCTTCGAGGACGCCCAGTCCGAGGCCGAGCAGCGATGGGGTGACAGTGACGCCTGGCAGCAGTCGCAGCGGCGCACGAAGAGCTACACCAAGGCCGACTGGGAGGCCGTGAAGGCCGAGAGCGACGCCCTGCACAAGGGCTTCACCGACGCGATGGACGCTGGGGAGCCGCCGACGAGCGTGGCGGCGATGGATGCCGCCGAGGCCCACCGGCTCAACATCAACGAGCGGTTCTACGACTGCTCGCCGCAGTTCCACCGCAACCTCGCCGACCTGTACACCAGCGACCCGCGCTTCACGGCGACGTACGACGAGATCCGCCCGGGCATGGCGCACTACGTCCGTGACGCGATCTACGCGAACGCGGACCGCCAGGAGCAGTAGCCCCTTCCACGGGCCGTCGGAGCGATCCGGCGGCCCGACGACCCTGCTGGCTACCCTCGGACGATGAGCACCTCGGCACCCCAATTCAGCTCCGTTCCCTGGCCGGTGCGCACCCGCAGGGCCTCGGTGCGCCCGGTCAGCGCTGACGACGTCGACGGCGTGCTCAGGCACCGGTCGCTCCCCGAGGTGGCCGAGTTCCTCAGCCGTGGACCCCTCGACCGGGCGGAGGTGGCCGCCCGCATCGACAGTGACATGGCGCGGAGCCAGCCGGGTCACCCCGAGCCGCTCCTCGGCCTCGTCATCGAGGTGGACGGTGCAGTGGTGGGCGACGCCATGATCCGTCTCGAACCCGACGACAACGGCATGTGGGTGTCGGTCCTCGGCTACACGGTCCACCCCGACTCGGCCGGGCAGGGGCTCGCGACCGAGGTCGCGGAGGCGCTGGTCCGCCTGAGCTTCGCCGAGCTGGGCGTGGCCATGGTCCGGGCCGACGTGTTCGTCCCGCACCGCGCCTCCCAGCGGGTGGTGGAGAAGGTGGGGCTGCGGCGGGTGGCCGAGAAGGCCGCAGGCAGTGACGGGGACGGCCACCCCCGGATGGACGACTACGTGTATGCCGTGACCGCGGCGCAGTGGGCCGCCTCGCACTGAGCGCCCCCTCGCCCCCTCACGCCGCTCACCCCGCTCACCAGGCCACGCGGCATACCTCCGCGGGTGGGTCGTGTCCCCCCGCTGGCCTAGGCTCGGCCCGTGACCGACGGACTCTTCATCGCCTTCGAGGGCGGCGACGGCGCGGGCAAGTCCACCCAGGTGGCCCTGCTCCGCGAGGCCCTCGAGACCGCCGGGCGCACGGTGACGGTCACCCGCCAGCCGGGAGGGACGGACCTGGGCCGCGAGATCCGCGACCTGGTCCTGCACGGCGCCCACGTGGCGCCCCGCGCCGAGGCGCTGCTGTTCGCGGCAGACAAGGCCCACCACGTCGACCAGCTCATCAAGCCCGCGCTCGACCGTGGCGAGGTCGTCCTCACGGACCGCTACACCGACTCGTCGGTGGCCTACCAGGGGGCGGGGCGTGACCTCGGCGCCCAGGAGATCCACGACCTCAACATGTGGGCGGTCGACGACCTGGTGCCCGACCTGACCGTCGTCGTGGACGTGTCGGCCGAGGAGGGTCGTCGCCGCCGGGGCGACGTCCACGACCGGCTCGAGGCCGAGGAGGACGCCTTCCACCGGGCGATCCGCGCGCACTACCTGGCGATGGCCCAGGGCAACCCGCAGCGATACCTCGTCGTCGACGGGACGCACTCGCCGGAGGCGATCCACGCCAGGGTCGTCGAGCGGCTCCGGAGCATGGAAGCCCTGCCGTGACGGTGTGGCGCGACGTCATCGGGCAGGACACGGCGGTCGCGACCCTGCAGCGCGCGGTCACCGACACCACCGCCATGACGCATGCCTGGTTGCTCACCGGGCCCCCCGGGTCGGGCCGATCGGTGGCGGCCCGGGCTTTCGCCGCCGCGCTCGAGTGCCCCCAGCACGGCTGCGGCGAGTGTCGCGAGTGCCGCACCGCTGTCGACGGCACCCACGCCGACGTGGATGTCATTGCCACTGAAGGACTTTCGATCAAGGTCGAGCAGGCCCGCGAGCTGGCGGCCATGTCGGCGCTGCGCCCCTCGGTCGGACCGTGGCGGGTCATCATCGTCGAGGATGCCGACCGACTGACCGAGCGCGCCGCCGACGCCCTGCTCAAGGCGATCGAGGAGCCGGTGGTCCGCACGGTGTGGATCCTGTGCGCACCGTCGCTGGAGGACGTCGTCATCACGATCCGCTCGCGCTCGCGGCACGTCCGGCTGCGCACCCCGCCTGCCGAGGCGGTCGCCGAGCTGCTGCACCGTCGCGACGGCGTCGAGCTGCCGATGGCCATGTATGCCGCGCGGGCGGCACAGAGCCACGTCGGCCTCGCCCGGCGGCTGGCCCGCGACGAGGGCGCCCGGATCAGACGGCGCGACGTGATCAGCCTGGCGGGACGGATCCATGGTGTCGGCGACGCGATCGGCGCTGCCGCCGACCTCGCGTCGATCGCCGACGAGGAGTCGACGGCGGCGGCGGCTGAGCGCGACTCGGCCGAGCGGCAGCGGCTCATGGAGGTGCTCGGCGCCGACCCGTCGGCCCGCACCCAGCCGCCCCACATCCGCAGCCAGCTGTCCGGTCTCGAGAAGGAGCAGAAGGCGCGGGCCACCCGCCACTCGCGCGACGTGCTCGACCGGTCGCTCGTCGACCTGCTGTCGGTCTACCGTGACGCCCTGATCCTGCACAGCGGGGCCGCCCTCGGGCTGGTCAACCAGGACAGCCTCCCCCTCGTCCAGGGGGTGGCCCGCTCGATGAGCGCCGAGCAGCTGCTCCAGGCGATGGACGCCATCGGCACGGCGCGGGAGCGGATCGGCCTCAACGTCGCCCCACTGCTGGCCCTGGAGGCCATGGCGATCTCGCTGCGGGTGCCGCGGTGAGTCGTCCCCAGCCGCTCGGGATACGGTCGACTGCATGAAGGTGAAGGCGCAGGTCCTGGTGGCTGCTGCCGCCGCACTGGCCGTGGGCCTGTCCGGCTGCTCGATGCTGGGCGGCGGTTCCAGCGAGGCGTCCACCCCGCTGCCGAAGGCCGCGCGGACTGCCCCGCCCGGGTCGGAGGCGCTCGCGAAGTTCTACGGGCAGTCGCTGGCGTGGAAGAAGTGCGGACCCGGACAGTGCGCCGGCCTGTCCGTCCCCCTGGACTACGCCAAGCCCGACGGCGAGGCGATCACCATCCGGGTGCTGCGGATGCGCGCCACCAAGAAGGGGCAGCGGCTCGGGTCCCTGGTGGTCAACCCGGGCGGCCCCGGAGCGTCTGGCATCGACTACGCGGCAGCGGCGGACACCATCGTGGGCAAGCCGGTGCGCCAGCGGTTCGACGTCGTCGGCTTCGACCCCCGCGGGGTCCAGCGCTCCAGCCCGGTCGACTGCCTGAGCGACGCGGCGATGGACGACTTCCTGTCGCAGGATCCCACGCCGGACGACCCGTCCGAGGTGCAGACCTACCTCGCCTCGATGAAGGACCTCGGTGACGGCTGCCTGGCCCGGACCGGCCCGCTGCTCGGTCACATCTCCACCGTGGACACCGCCAGGGACCTGGACATCCTGAGGTCGGCGCTCGGTGACGTGAAGCTCAACTACCTCGGCAAGTCCTACGGCACGCAGCTCGGCGCGGTGTATGCAGGGCTGTTCCCGTCGCTGGTGGGCCGCTTCGTCCTCGACGGTGTCCTCCCTCCCGACCTGACGTGGGAGGAGTCGGCCGTCGGTCAGGCCGAGGGCTTCGAGCGCGCGGCGCACGCGTGGGCGAGGAACTGCGTCGCCAAGGGCAACTGCCCGCTCGGCGACAGCGAGTCCGTGGTCATGACCCGGATGGCGGACCTGCTCAAGCGGCTCGACTCGTCACCGGTGCCCATGCAGGACGGACGTGAGTCCCGGCTGACCGAGGGCTGGGCGACCCTCGGCATCGCCCAGGCGATGTACGACCCGCGGTCGTGGAAGGCCCTCACCGAGGCGCTGCGCCAGGTCGTCGCCAAGGACAACGGCACCAAGCTGATGCTGATCTCCGACCAGTACGCGCGGCGCAGGGCCAGCGGCAGGTACGTCGAGAACCTGCTCGAGGCGTTCTACTCCATCAGCTGCCTCGACAACCCCGGCAGCGCCGACCCGGCGTACTACGAGGACATCGTCGCCAAGGCGAGAGTCAAGGCCCCTGTCTTCGGCCCGGCCCTCGCCTGGGGTGCTGCCATCTGCACCCAGTGGCCGGTGAAGACGGGTCAGCTCCCACACAAGATCAGCGCCGAGGGCAGCGGACCCATCGTCGTGATCGGCACGACGCGTGACCCGGCGACGCCGTACGAGTGGGCCGTCCGCGAGCGCGACCAGCTCGCGAACGCACGGTTGCTGACCTTCGACGGCGACGGGCACACCGCCTACACGCGGTCCAACAAGTGCATCGACAACGCGGTCAACAACTACTACACGAGCGGCAAGGTCCCGGCCGACAACACCAGGTGCTGACCGCGCAACGGCCGCACCGGGCGCTCGGCCGGTAGGCGAGCACCCGGCAGACCGACGGCGGGGTCAGCGGAAGGCGTAGACCACGGTGACGGTCACGCCGACGGTCTCGCTGCCGACCTGGATCGGGACCGGCGACGCCGAGTCCTTGGCGCCTGCGGCGGCGCGCATGTCGTAGTTGACCGGGGGAGGGTCGGCCACGGTCTCGGTGATGCTGACGACGGCGCCGAGGTCGCGGCCAGAGGCCTTGGCGTACTGCTCGGCCTTGGTCTTCGCGTTCGCGACAGCCTGGTCGCGGGCGGCGGTGAGGAGCTTGCCGTTGTCGTCCAGGTCGAGGCTGATCCCGTTGACCTGCACGGCATTTCCACCGGCGTTGACCGCTGCGGTGATGGCGTTGCCCGCCTTGCCGAGGTTGCGGAGGATGGCGGTGACGCCTTCGCTGACGACGTAGCCCTTGATGACCGGGGTGCCGTTCATCGGGTAGGAGTACTCGGGCTGGACCTGCAGGTTGGACGTCTGGATGTCCTTGCCGGCGACGCCGTTCCGGGTGAGCGAGGACTGGACGCGGGCGGTGAGCGAGTTGGCGGCGTCAAGCGCCTTGCCGACGGTGGCGCCGCGGGTCTGGACGCTGAGGTCGAGGCGCAGGGTGTCGGGCTTGCCGGCGACCTGGGCAGTGCCGGTGACGGTGATGCCGGGACTGCTGACCGGGGTGCCGGCGGTGCCGGGGGTGGTCGGGCTGGGGAAGGTGACGAGGGTCGCGGCGGAGGCTTCGCGACCGGAGTGGGAGCCGACCCAGAAGGCGCCTCCCAGCAACACCGCGGCCGCGACGGCGACCGCTCCACGGGACATCGGCTGGGTGGTCATGGGGATGGGACGGTATGCCGCGTGGCCGGGTTCCACCGGCAGCGCGGCCTGCGTTTCGGCGGCGGCGTCGCGGCGCTCGGCCGGCCGCGTGGCGGGTGGTCCTTGGCGGTCGCTTCGGCGGCCTTCTGGCCGGTTCGGAAATCTGCGGGGTCATCCGTATACTCATCGTCCGTGCCTTCGGGCACCCGCCTCCTTAGCTCAGTCGGCCAGAGCGATTCACTCGTAATGAATAGGTCATCGGTTCGATTCCGATAGGAGGCTCGGACAACGCCCCCGACTCCGGTCGGGGGCGTTTCTGCTTTGTGGAGGCGGTCGGCGAGGTGGAAGCGCGGCGTTCAGCATTACGCTCACGAGGATGAGCCGGATCTTCTCCGTGAGTTTCGCGTCGGTGTATCCCCACTACGTGACGAAGGTCGAGAAGAAGGGCCGCACGAAGGCGGAGCTGGACCAGGTGATCGAGTGGCTGACCGGGTTCGACGAGTCAGCGCTGGGCGCTCATCTGGCCGCGGGCACGACCTTCGAGGACTTCTACGCCCAGGCCCGGCTGAACCCGCAGGCGTCGTCGATCACGGGTGTGGTGTGTGGGGTGCGCGTCGAACAGATCGACGACCCGTTGATGCAGAAGATCCGCTACCTCGACAAGCTGGTCGACGAGCTCGCCAAGGGCAGGTCGATGGACAAGGTCCTGCGGACCTGACGCGGCAACGTCGTGAAAGCAGTCCAGTCGTGAAAGCAGTCCACCAGGCGGTGTCGGATCAGGACAGGGCCGTTCGTGGTAGGGGTGAAGGCCACCACGAAGGGCCTCCGAACCACAGGAGATGAACCTCTGACCGTCGACGACGCCCAGCAGGTGATCGCCCGGACCCACCACGAGGAGTGGGCGCGGGTGGTCGCCTCACTGGCCCGACGCTTCGGAGACCTCGACATCGCCGAGGAGGCCGCGGCCGAGGCGTTCGCCACCGCCGTCGAGCGGTGGCCGGCACACGGCATACCTCCCAATCCCGGTGCGTGGCTGACCACCACCGCCAACCACAAGGCCATCGACCGGATCCGGCGGGAGAACAAGCGCGACGGCAAGCAGAAGGAGGCCCACCTGGTGTTCGACGACGACCCGCCCGAGCCTCTCGGCGCCATCGACGACGATCGGCTGCGGCTGCTCTTCACGTGCTGTCACCCCGCGCTCGCGATGGAGGCCCGGGTGGCGCTGACCCTGCGCCTGGTCGGCGGTCTGACGGTGCCGGAGATCGCCCGTGCCTTCCTCGTGCAGGAGACCACCATGGGGCAGCGGATCACCCGCGCCAAGGCCAAGGTCAAGGCGGCCCACGTCCCCTATCGGGTGCCGTCCGCCGAGGATCTCCCGACTCGCGTCTCCGGCGTGCTGGCCGTCCTGTTCCTCGTCTTCAACGAGGGCTACCTCGCGACCGGGCCGGACGCCGGTCCCGTTCGTCACGACCTGACCGCAGAGGCGATCCGCCTCGCCCGGCTGATCCGTGGCCTCCTGCCGGAGGACGGTGAGGTGGCCGGCCTGTTGGCGCTGATGCTCCTCACCGAGGCCCGTCGCACGGCCCGGGTCTCGCCGAGCGGCGAGCTGGTCACCCTCGACGAGCAGGACCGTGGGCGCTGGGACGCCGCGCTGGTCGCCGAGGGCCATCAGCTGGTGCGCGAGCGGTTGGCCAGCGGCGTGGCTCCCGGGCGGTACCAGCTCCTCGCGGCGATCAATGCCGTGCACACCTCCGCCCGCGACGTGCGCGACACCGACTGGTCGCAGGTCGTCGCGCTCTACGACCAGCTCGTGCGCCTCGATCCCTCGCCGGTCGTCGCCCTCAACCGCGCCGTCGCCGTCGCCGAGCTCGACGGCCCGGAGGTGGCTCTGGCGGCCGTCGACCGTCTCGACGACACGCTGGCCGGCTACCACGCCTACCACGCGACGCGCGCCGACCTGTTGCGTCGGATGGGCCGCAGCCTGGAGTCACGTGCGGCCTACGACAGCGCCATCGAACTGGCGGGCAACACCGCCGAGACCGCCTACCTCACGCGCCGCCGTGACCAGCTGGCCTAGCTCTGCCGGCTCACCGAGGCCTGCCTCGGGCTGTTCGCGAGGTATGCCGTGTGGGACGGCACCGATCCCGAGCCCGAGAAGGAGCGGGCCAGGAACCGTTCAGGCCGTGTCCTGGGCATCCTCGTCTGCGGCGCTCTCGAGGCTGAGCAGGATGTCGAGCAGGCAGCGAACGGGCTCCTCGCGGGCGAACGCTGGATCGGCCAGTCCGGCGATGATGTACTCGGCCACTCGCACCAGCTTGGTGTTGTGCTGGTTGGAGTAGGTGCGCAGCATCTCGAAGGCGGCGTCCTCACCGATGCCGAAGCTGAGCATGAGGGCACCCTTGGCCTGTTCGATCGCGGCCCGGTGCTCGGTCGAGGCCAGCACCGCTTCCGCGGCTCCGTCGCGGATCGTCTGGGTGATGTCGACGATGAAGCCCGAGAGTCGTTTGACCTCACCGCCGGCATCTTCGCTCTGGCCCACGAGGACCAGGCGTCGCGTGCGCCCGTCGGGGGCGTTGAGACGGTACTCCAGGGAGAAGGGGCGGGCCCGGGTCAGGACTTCCTGGAACCGTTCCAGGACGACAACGCGGTCGTGCTCGACGACGCGTTCGAGCATCAGGTCGGTGGTCGGGTCCTGTCCGTCGGGGATGCCGTACAGCTCCCGGAGATCGGCTGAGCAGATCCACCGGTCCGCGATGGCGTCGTACTCGAAGAACAGGGCAGGTTCGTCCGTCAGGGACGCGAGAAATGACATCAGACCCTCCATCGCCAGAGACCGCCGCGGGACAGCAACCACAAGTTTCAGAGAGGCCACTTCTTGACCTTCGCCCAAATGATACGAACCGCGGCGGGCCCGTCAAGCCCGTCTCGGCAGAAGTCCGACGAGGACCCGCTCACGAGTGCCTATCACCGCCATAGCTCGAAGTGATGACGCTCGAAAGGCGTACGCCATACGCCTGTGAATGACGTACGACCGCCGCCGCAGTCGGCCCTAGTGTCGATAGATGGTGGACCGCCCCGACGACTCGGAGATGACGGACGCGGTGCTGCGTTCGGAGATCGAGTTGTTGGCTGACCTGATCGCGGCAGTGTCCGACGTCCCCGGCCCGCTGACCGAGGACCAGGTCGATGCCGTCCTGGGTCTGTCCCCTCTCGTTCCACGCGACGATGGGGACACCGGCGGTGCCCCACCCGCCCACATGGCGTCGTGATGGGGAGGGACACGCCTAGGCTGACGACGTGCCCCCCTTTGACCGCGTCGTCCTGATCTTCAACCCCAACAGCACCGGTGATGCCAAGGAGCTGGCCGAGGGTCTGCGAGACGACCTCGCCGAGCGCGCCCCGACGCTGGCCGTCGAACTGCTCCCCACCGAGCACGCGGGCCACGCAGTCGAGCTGTCCMGCGAGGCAGCACGGGTGGGAGCGCCGCTGGTCGTGTCCGTGAGCGGGGACGGCGGTTACAACGAGGTCGTCAACGGCGTCATGCAAGCAGACAACGACCGTGCATTCACCGCGGTGCTGGCGGCGGGGAACGCCAACGACCATCGGCGCACGACCAAGGAACGCCCGATCGCCGAGGCGATCGCCGAGGAATCCGTGAGCCGGATCGACCTCCTCCGGTTCACCGCGGGAGGGGCGGCCGATGAGGTGGTGCGGTACGCCCATTCGTACATCGGCCTGGGACTGACGCCCGTGGTTGCGGTCGACCTCGAAAAGGGAGGCAAGGGCTCGTTGCGGGAGATGGTCACCGTCGTGCGTTCCTTCGCCAAGTTCCGCCCCTTCGAGATCGAGGTCGAGGACGGTACGCGGCAGCGTTTCGACAGCCTCGTCTTCGCCAACATCGCGCAGATGGCGAAGGTTGCCACCCTGGCTGAGGACCAGGGGAAGCCCGACGACGGCCTGTTCGAGGTCATCACGCTGCGTCACACGGCGAAGTGGCGCATCCTGGCCACGGCGATCAAGGCGAGCACCACCGGTCTGGGCAAGCAGCCGAGCGTTCGCAGCTACTCCTTCACCACCGTGACGCCGCTACCCCTGCAGATCGACGGCGAGGTCATCGACCTGCCGGCGGGGGCGACGGTGCGCGTGGACATCGCCCCCGAGGCTCTGCAGACCGTCCTGTGAGCGATGACCAGACCCCAGGGGCCATCCCCGTCGTGGTCTTCGTCCCCGGACTGGGTCTGGACAGCAGGTCGTGGCAGCGGGTCCGCGACGAGCTAAGCGGGCCCAGCGTCGTCGTCCTCCTGCCGTCCATGGGGGAACCCGCGCCGCGCGGCACGGCACTGTCCGTCGAACGTCAGGCCGAACGCCTGCTGCAGAGACTGCCGAGAGGTGCATCGGCCATCCTGGTCGGTCACTCGGCCAGCTGCCCCGTCGTGGTCGAAGCGGCCCGCCACACCGACGACGTGGTGGGACTCGTCCTCGTGGGCCCGGTGACCGATCCCGGGGCCCGTACMTGGCCGCGGATGCTGGCCCAGTGGGCTCGCACCGCCGCTCACGAACGGCCAGGTGAAGCCTCTGTGCTCGCCCCGCAGTACCTGCATACCGGGATCCTGAGCATGCTTCGGGGGATGGATTCGGTCCGTCGCTTTCGCACGGACCTTGCCCTGAGCGGACTGGTTCTGCCTGCGGAGATCGTGCGCGGTGACAAGGACCGAATCGCCTCGCGCGAGTGGTCATCCATCCTGCGACGGGCGTCCAACGGTCGTCTGACCACGATTCACGGCGCCGCCCACATGGTCCCCCTCACCCATCCCTCCGCCGTGGTGGCTGCCGTCGACAGAGTGCGCCTGGCCACCGAGCAGCCGTCCGCCCGCGTTCTCTAGGCGTCACAGGCGTCCCCCGCCGAGCCGGGTTTGCCCGAGCCCTCGGGTGGGTAGGTGCTCGGCAGACAGCCGTGGCCCAACGTCCCGTCGCGAGCTGGTTCGACGCACCGCGAGAGGGAGTCATGCCGAAGAAGAACACGACGAAGAGTGGTTCGAACCGGGCCGGCGCGGGGAAGGGCAAGCCCTCTCCAGCGACGCAGCCCGCCACGCAGCCGGCCACGAGCGTCGGCTCCGGCGGCGAGGTGCACCAGCCGGTGCAGGGTGGTCAGGTTCTCACCACGGCCCAAGGTGCTCCACTGTCCGACGACCAGAACAGCCTTCGTGCCGGCCAGCGCGGACCCACCCTGTTGGAAGACTTCGCCATGCGGGAGAAGATCTTCCACTTCGACCACGAGCGCATCCCCGAGCGTGTCGTGCACGCCCGCGGCTATGGCGCCCACGGCACCTTCGAGACCACCGCAGACCTGTCAGAGGTCACCCGGGCCGCCATCTTCTCCACCGTCGGCAGAAAGACCGAGGCCTTCGTCCGCTTCTCGACCGTGGCCGGCGCCAAGGGGTCCTTCGACCTCGCGCGCGACGTGCGGGGCTTCGCGGTGAAGCTCTACACGACCGAGGGCAACTGGGACATCGTCGGCAACAACATCCCGGTGTTCTTCATCCAGGACGCCATCAAGTTCCCCGACCTGGTCCATGCCGTCAAGGAGTCCCCGGACCGGGCTTTCCCCCAGGCTCAGTCTGCCCATGACAGCTTCTGGGACTTCGTGTCCTTCACCCCAGAAGCGATCCACATGACCCTGTGGCAGATGTCGGACCGGGCGATCCCGCGGTCGTTCCGCTTCATGGAGGGCTTCGGGGTCCACACGTTCCGTTTCGTGAACGCCGACGGGGTGTCGAGCTTCGTGAAGTTCCACTGGCGACCACTCCAGGGCCTGCAGTCGGTTGTGTGGAACGAAGCTGTCAAGATCAACGGTGCCGACCCTGACTTCCACCGGCGGGACCTGTGGAACGCCATCACCAGCGGTGACCTGCCGCAGTGGGACCTCGCGGTCCAGGTGTTCGACGAGTCGTTTGCCGAGGAGTTCGACTTCGACGTGCTGGACGCGACCAAGTTGATCCCGGAGGAGCTGGTACCGCTGCAGGTCGTCGGACGGCTCACCCTGGACCGGGTCGTCGACAACGACTTCGCCGAGACCGAGCAGGTGGCCTTCCACACGGGGAACGTCCCGCCGGGCATCGACTTCTCCAACGACCCGCTGCTGCAAGGGCGCAACTTCTCCTACCTCGACACCCAGCTCTCGCGCTTGGGGACCCCCAACTTCACCCAGCTGCCGGTCAACGCACCCCGCTGTCCGGTGGCGCACTTCCAGCGCGACGGGAAGATGCAGTACGAGGTGCCGCCGGGCCGAGTCAACTACGAGCCCAACGGTTTCGGCGCCGCCGAGCGCGGACCGCGGGCAGACGCGGCAGCGGGTTTCCAGAGCTACCAGGAGCCGCTCGAGGGCACCAAGGTGCGGGTGCGCTCGGCCACCTTCGCCGACCACTACAGCCAGGCCCGCCAGTTCTTCATCAGCCAGACGTCGGTCGAGCAGGACCACATCGTGAAGGCCTACACCTTCGAGCTCAGCAAGTGCGAGATCCCGCAGGTGCGAACGCGCATGCTGGCTCACCTGCTCAACGTGCACGACGACCTGGCGACTGGCGTCGCTGACGGACTTGGTATGCCGTTGCCGGAGCCTGCGATCGCGGCCATGCCGACGCGCACCGACCTGCCGCCTTCGGACGCGCTCAGCATCCTCAAGAAGGGTCCGGGCAGCTTCGCGGGTCGAAAGCTGGGCGTGCTCGTCACCCACGGCACCGATGCCGACGTGCTCACGGCGCTCGCTGACGCGCTCGGCGCGGCCGGCGCCGTCCTGGAGACGATCGCCCCCGTCGTGGGTGGAGTGACGCTGAGCGATGGCTCGGTGCTGCTGGCCGACCAGATGATCGACGGTGGCCCCTCCGTGCTCTACGACGCGGTGGTCCTGCTGCCGGGCGCCAGGGCTGTCGCGGCCCTGGCCGCCCGCAGCACCGCGAAGGACTTCGTCTCGGACGCGTTCGCCCACCACAAGTTCATCGGGTACAACGCCGCCTCACGCCCACTCCTGGAGGCGGCAGGGGTGGGCGACCTGCTCGATTCCGGCTGCGTCAAGGTCACCAGGTCGACTGCGACCACGTTCGTGAACAAGTGCGGTGCCCTTCGCTACTGGGAGCGCGACGTCCAGCCCTGAGGGGCCTGGTTCAGCGCCCGCTGACGCGCTCGCGGTGTCTGCCCTCGGCGAGGTACGCCAACCGCCGCAGTGCCTCCACGTTGCGAGGGCCGATCGCGAACTGGCGCAACGGCGGGGGCAGCAGGGTGCCGGGGCCTGACACGGCATCCTCGGCCATGGCCACTGTGCACGAGTCGTCGCTGCCCGGGATGACCGTGAGGACGACCTTCGCCTCGCCCAGCGGCCAACCACGGGCCTTGAGGACCAGCTCGGTGGGCTCGCTGGAGCTCAGGACGTGCGTCGTGTCACTGATGACGGTGGGCCATACCCCGAAGGAGTGGTGGATGCGCGCGCCCTCGGCCGGCCATTCGCCGTCGACGCCTCTGACTCGTGACGCGCCGACGACCCAGGTGGCGTAGAACCAGCCGTCTGCGAGGACGTCCCAGACGGCTTGCGCAGGAGCATCGATGTCTCGGGTGACGGTGATGACGCCAGTGGTCGGGTGCTCCATGGTCAGCTCATCTTCCGGTCGGGCGGGTGGACGCTGCAACAACAACGGTAGTGCCGTCGGCGACTTCACGACGGGGTGCGAGACGGGACGGTGCCCATGAGGGCTGGGAGCCGGAGGCGGGGAGCATCGAGCCGACCAGCCACCCGGCGCCAAGGGCGATCAGCCCCTATCTGCCGGGTGACGCCTTCGTGGGTCCGACATGACGCGGGCCCCACAGGATGGCGGGATTCTCCACGGCGGGATCGCGGCGCTCATGCGGCCGGCGAACCCGAGATCTCGCGTCATGTGGCTGCCGACCCGCGTCTTCATCTGTGTGGCAGGGAAACCGGTTGGACCCACAGGTCCACGCCTCGCCAACGGAGAACAGGCCCCTACGGAGCCCCCAGCGGGCTCCACCGAAGGAGCAAGTCATGTTGAAGACCAAACTTGTCGGTACCGGCACCGCGATCCTCTTGGCCGGCGCAGTCGGACTCGTTCCCGGCGCCGCGTCCGCCAGTGCCGCGCCCCTGGCGAAGGCCGTGGCTCCGGCTGCACAGCCCGCAGCCACCACCCTGCCTGTGACTGGAACCCTGCCCAACGGCACGGCGTTCACAGGCGCCTTGAGCAACCTGACGACATCGGTCGTCAACGGTGTGGTGCAGCTCTCCGGGACCATCACGGGCACCGGTCTTCCGGCCGGCGGTACGACCTTCACGGCGCCCCTGCAGGACGTGGCCGTGACGCAGGGTTGCAGCATCCTGAACCTGGACCTCGGCCCGCTCAACCTCGACCTGCTGGGCCTGGTGATCGACCTCGCACCGGTCTCCCTGGACATCACCGCGGTCCCGGGTGCAGGCAACCTGCTGGGCAACCTGTTGTGTGTCGTGGCCGGCCTGCTTGACGGCCCTGGTGGCGCCCTCGGTGGTATCGCCGCGCTGCTCAACCGCCTGCTGACCGGTCTCGGCCTCTGAGCCGCGTCAGCACCTGACCTGGCAGTGGCGTCCCTGCGTCACCCCTCACTGCAGGGGCGCCACTGCCACCCCGGCCGAACCGGCCAGCATCCCCTCGTCCGAGCCAGTTGGAGACCCGTCATGACCGTGATCGCCTTCAGACCCCGACCCACGCGTGGTGGGCTGCGTCCGCCGGGCAGTGACGGCATCGCGATCACGGGGACGTTCCGATCTCCCCGTGGGCGCTCTGGGACCATGACCGGCTCCCTTCGGCTCCAGCGGCTGGTGATCGTGCCGCGTGGTGCCTTCGTCACCGGGGTCTTCACCGGCGAGCTGTACGAGCCGGACGGGACGCTGGTCGGCGTGGACAGCCGTCGTGCAAGCGCCCCGGCAGACCTGGTGCCCTGCGACAGCGGCCTGCGGCCCGTGGTCCGACCGTTGCAGCTGGACCTGATGGGGATCGCCATCGACGTCCACAGCTTCGTGATCGAACCCTGGCTTGCCTTTCCGCACGGGGAGAGCCGCACCGGGCGGAGGACACGCAGAGCTCGCTCCGGTCGGGCTCGCGTCGAACCGGTGTGAAGGCCGTCGCTCTGGCTGCGCCGGTCCTGGTGCTCGGGCTCCTTCACGTCCTCCAGAAGCTGGAGACGTGGACGGTGCAGGAGAGTCCTCCGGACGTCGCGAGTCCTCAGGCACCAGGAGCATCGAGCAATGGGTGAGCCGCCTCCGCCACCCACTGGTGGGACTGTCCCCGCCCCCCTGCCACGAGACCCTCCTCCTCCCCCTGGATACGACGACCCGTTGGTGGGCAGCCCCGCTCTCGACAACCTCGTCGCGCCCGACCTGCTGGAGGCCGATGACGAGACCCCGACCGAGGCGAACGAGCAGGGCGCGCACACCGCGTGATGGCGGGGGCAGGGTCAGCCGCACGGCGCCGGGATGCGAGGTTCCTCTTCCGGCGCCGTGCGGTGTCGATTCGGCGCCCGTCGGGCTGCACGAGGGCCTCGACGGTCCAGCTGTTGTGGCGAGGGGGCAAAGCTGCAGGTCAGAGAGGTGGAACTGCTCGTCAAGGCGTAGGGTCGCTCCCGTGAGCACGGCCCGGGCGACCGACGAGCCGCAGGAGTCTGGAGGGGCGGCAGACGTTGCCGCCCTGATCCCCATGCTGCGGCGGATCGTTGCGGCCCGAGTGGGCCAGCACCCCGCGGCGGAGGACCTGGTCCAGGAGACCCTGCTCCGGGTGCTGGCAGCGGAGGACCGGATCGAGCCGGGGATGATCGAGCCGTATGCGATCGCCACCGTCCGCAACGTCGTGGCGACCATGTGGCGCAACGACGACCGAGATGCCCGAAACAGGCATCGCATCCACGACCCCAGCGAGCCGGAGGAAGCCGAAGAGGTCGTCGTCGCGTCCGAGGAGCAGTCCGCGATCACCGAGGCGCTCCGTCGGCTGACCGATCGGGAACGCGAGGTCCTGCTGGCTCACGAGGTGAGCGGTCGACCGACCCAGTCGCTCGCGGACGAGACGGGCAGCACCGCTGGCGCTGTTGCCGCGCAGCTGAAGCGCACCCGGGCCCGGTTGCGGGTCGAGTACCTCCTGGCGCTGGAGCGGGCTGAACCTCCCACGGACCGCTGCCGACCGGTGCTGTTGRCCCTCTCGAGTGCGGACCGACGACGGCAGCGGGAGGTCGACGCGGCTCGCCACCTGCTCGAGTGCGAGCTCTGCGCCCGGCTGAGCCAGCCTCTGCTCGGGAGGGGGCCGGTGCGGGACGACGAGGTCCACGTGTCGATCAGTGCGGACCCGGACATCGTCACGGTTCGCCAGGCTGCTCGGGAGCTGGCGGTCCGAGCAGGCTTCATCGGGACAGACCTGACGCTGCTCGCCACGGCCGTCTCCGAGGTGGCGCGCAACATCGTCCGCTTCGCCTCGCACGGGGAGGTGACGATCGAGCTGCTCGAACGTCCGCGCCCCGGCATCCGGATCGTCGCCCGGGACACCGGACCCGGCATACCGGATGTCGACCTGGCCATGGAGGACGGCTACAGCACCTACAGCGGACTCGGCCTCGGACTCCCCGGAGCCAGACGCCTGATGGACGAGTTCAACATCGTCTCGGAGGCAGACCACGGCACCACCGTCAGCATGACCAAGTGGTTCGACAAGAAGGGATGAGCATGAACGCCCAGAACACGGAGGACCCCGCCGAGCACGATGCGTCCCTGTCCGGCAACCAGCTGCTTCCCCAGCTGGTGGCCCACCTCAGGGAGCATCGCGCCAAGCTGCGCAACGAGTGGGCGTCCCGCATTCGCGATGCGCACCTGCTCGAGGCCATGACTCCTCAGGAGATGATCGCCGAGACCACGTCGGTGTACGACAACTACGTCGAGGTTCTCGAGACAGGCAGTGTGGAGGCGTTGCAGCACTATGCCCGCGACCTCTCGGAGCGGATCATCCCGCGAGGGGTCGAGACCCATGAGGTGGTCGGCATCGTGCTGCTCCTGAGAGACGTCCTGGCGCGCTCCCTATTCGAGAAGTACCAGCGAGACTTCGCCCTGCTCAACCAGATCCTCGACGCCTATGAGCCGGCCGCCAACCGCATCGCCAACACCGTGGCCGTCAGCTTCGTGGACGAGCGCGAGCGGGTCATCCGCCAGCAGCAGGACGCCATCAGGGAACTGTCCACGCCCGTGCTGCCCGTCCGGGAGAGGCTGCTCATCCTGCCGATCATCGGCGTGCTCGACAGCGAGAGGGCCAGACAGCTCACCGAGCAGCTGCTGAGCGGCATCCGCACCCACCGCGCGAAGGTGGTGGTCATCGACATCACCGGCGCACCAGACGTCGACGAGACCGTCGCCAACCACCTGGTGCAGACGGTCGACGCCTCGCGACTGATGGGGGCCAGCGTCATCATCACGGGACTGTCGCCCACGATTGCGCAGACCCTCGTCACCATCGGCGTCGACCTGAGCAAGATGAACACCATCGGCGACCTCCAGGGCGGCCTGGAGGAGGCCGAGCGGCTGCTCGGTTACGCGGTGACACGCAAGGCGGTGACGGACGGCTCGTGAACTCAGGACCGGCCCTCGTCTCCATCCTGCGTCAGGGTGACACCCTCGTCGCGTCGGTCCACACTGCCCTTGACGACTCCGAGATGGTCCGGTTCCAGCACGACCTCGTCCGCCAGATCGGTGAGCACAGGGCGCGCGGCGTCATCATCGACGTCGCTGCCCTGGACGTGATCGACAGCTTCGGGTCGCGCACCCTGCAGTCGATCGCCGACATCGCCCGGCTTCGCGGAGCGGTCACCGTCATCGTGGGCATCCAGCCCGAGGTGGCGTATGCCATGGTGCGGCTCGGCATGGGGATGGGCGAGGTCCCGACGGCGCTGGATCTCGAGGAGGGCCTCGAGTACCTCTCCAGGGTCCGGGGCCAGGTGCACAGGCATGAGTGACGTCGGCGACCTGACCCTTGACTACCGGGCTGCCTTGCAGCGCTACCTGCCTCAGCACAGCGAGGCGGCTCTGACCCTGGGCTACCAGCTGGGCCGCCAGGCCATCGTTCAGGGCGTGAGTCTTCTCGACCTGGTGCACGTCCACCACCTCGTTCTCGCCGAGGTGCTCGAAGACACGCGGGAAGAGGACGTGCGCGGCGTCACGTCTGCCGCCTCCGAGTTCCTGCTGGAGGTGCTGTCGACGTTCGACATGGCACATCGGAGCCTGAGCTCGCCGCCACCCGGAACTGGACCGCCTCCGGGCCCCACCACATGATGGCGACGCCTCCCGGCGTCGGCACCGAGCCCGCCAGTCCACCAGTCGCACTCGGAGTGGTTAGCATCCGATTCGTGCCCACGCCCCTCAGTCGCCGCATCCGCTGCGGAACCGTCCTGGCCGTCACCGCGCTGGTCAGCGTGTCGGGCTGCGCAGGCCAGGGCAACGTCGAGGCCGCCACCGTGGAAGCGACGGCGAGCACGTTCGTCGAGTCCGTGAGCACTGCGGCCGCGAAAGCCTGCGGGCTGCTGGCCCCCGAGACGCTTCGATCCCTCGAGGAGTCTGAGGGTGGGTGCGCGGAGGCGTTGCCGTCGTCCGCCGGGGTGGAAGGCTCCGCCTCGGTGGAGTCGGTACAGGTCTATGGCAAGGACGCCATCGTGCGGTTGTCGACGGACACGATCTTCCTCGCCCGGTTCCCGCAGGGTTGGCGCGTGACCGCTGCCGGCTGCACCCGCCAGCAGGATGGTCGTCCGTATGACTGCAAGGTCAAGGGGGCCTGACGTGCGTGCCTGGTTCATCGGATACCTCCTGTTCATCGGGCTGGGGCTCGCCTTCTGCCTGGCCATGGCGGTGACGCACCGATGAGACCGTGGTTGCGTGAGAACGGCCTCACCCTGGCCTTCACGGGGCTGCTCCTGGCTGCTCTCGTCGGCCAGGCCCTCACCGGGGAGGCGTCGTACAACGAGGCCGCTATGGACGCCGGCCTGCCCACACTCACGGTGGGGCAGTACCTCACGTCGTCGCAGTTCGCCGTGGACGTCGCCGAGAACTGGCAGTCGGAGTACCTCCAGTTCCTGCTCTACATCCTCCTGACCGTGTGGCTGTTGCAGAAGGGGTCGCCGGAGTCCAAGCCGCTCGACAAGGCCGGTCGCGAGTCGGACAAGGAGCAGAAGGTCGGACGCTACGCGGACGTGGGCTCGCCAAGGTGGGCCAAGGTCGGGGGCTGGCGGACCGCGCTGTACTCGCGCTCGCTGGGTCTGGCGATGGGGACGGTCTTCCTCGGGTCGTGGACAGCGCAGCTGGTTGCCGGTCGCAGCGCCTACAACGCCGAGCAGCTGCAGGACCTTCAGGATCCCTTGAGCTGGAGCGGCTACCTGCACGCTCCGGACTTCTGGAATCGCACCTTCCAGAACTGGCAGTCGGAGTTCCTCGCCGTCGGCAGCATGGTCGTGTTCAGCATCTACCTTCGGGAGCGCGGGTCGCCCGAGTCCAAGCCGGTCGGGAGCGCCCACAGCACCACGGGAATCGAGGGCTAGGTCTCCTCCGTCAGCTTCCCGCTGCGACAACCAGCGTCAGGGCACCCAGCAGGCCACTGACCGGGGCCATCACGAAGCGCTCTGAGCGGCTCTTCGACGCCAGGTTGCCCCCGGCCCCGAGGAGGAAGAACGCCGCGATCACCCAGATGGCAACGCGCAGAGCGCCTTCGGCGCCACCGGCCTGCCTGGCGCCAGCCAGTACGACCAACCCGATGACGACGTAGGCAACGATGGCGGCCACGCTGCCGACACGCAGCTGCGTGGGAAGGACCTCGTGCTGGCCACCCCAGGCGAACCGCCCGAGAGGGGCGCCACCGGCCAGCAGCGCCTGCAACACGGCGAGCGCCCCCAGGATCACGCAGACGGCTATGGCGGCAGCAGTGGTCACGACGACTGAGCCTAAGGGGTGTCCGACCGGGCGCTCTCCAGTGCGTGGTGCAGCGCGGCGAGGTCCGCGAAGGTGAGCTTGGCCCCGGCGTCGTGCAGCTCGGGCGCACTGGTCCCTCCGGTCGCGACCCCCACCCCCGCGGCCCCGACCCGTGACGCCGCCTCCATGTCCCACACGGAGTCACCGACCACCACCAGGTCCTCGGGCTCGAGGTCGGCTCGCGTCATGACCGACTCGAGCAGGTCCTGGCTCGGCTTCGAGTTCTGGACGTCGTCGCCCGTGACGATCAGGTCGAAGTCGGGCTGGTCGAGGACTTCGAGCATCGCCCACAGGTCGCGCTCCCCGCCGGACGTGGCGAGCGCCACCGTCAGCCCCGCGTCCCGACACCAGTTCAGGAGAGAGCCGGCACCGGGGAGCGGGTGCAGACGGTCGTGCCAGGTGGCGAACAGTGCGTCGTGGGCGGCCGCGATGGCGCTGTCCTGGCTCCGGTTGCGTCTCTCGCCGAGCACGTGGTCGAGCAGGTGGTCGGCACCCATCCCCACGGCGTGGTGCACCATCGCCATCGGGCGGTCATGACCGAACTGCTGCATGGCCTCCCACCAGCTGATCGTGTGAACGTAGGTCGAGTCGACCAGGGTGCCGTCGAGGTCGAAGACGATCCCGCTGGCACGGGTGAGCACGTCCGACATGCTTCCTCCTCCGGTCGACATCCCACATGCCCTTCAACGCCCCGGCGGTCTCCTCTCTGGCCGGCGCGGTCAGCCGATCCGTTCATCGCCCTCGCGGATGACCTGCAGCCACCTGCACCCGTAGCCATCGAGGTCTACCTCGATCGTTGGAGCCGAAGGCTTTCCGACCGGCTCGAGGCGGTAGTCGGCCAGCAGGTCGGTGAGGTGGACGATCGGCGGCAGGTCGTTCCCCGAGATCGTGGCGAGCGAGAGCGGGACCCGGCACGCCTCGGGGCCGAGGTTGTGGACGGCGATCGTGGCCCACGGGTCGAGCTGGGCGACGTGCGCCAGGACGGAGTCGAACGGCTGCTCGAGGGGGTGAAAACGGCCCCATCCGAGCTCGGGCGACTGGCGGTAGCGGCGGATCAGCTGGGCGATGAACGTCCAGAGCGAGGCGGGGTCGTTGCGCTGGGAGGCCACATTGACGTGGTCCGGCCCGTACGCGCCCTCCGTGAGCGGCCGCGGCAGCCGGCCCTTGGTCGCGCTGGAGAAGCCACCGTTCTGGGCCGGGCTCCACTGCATCGGCGTCCGCACGGCATACCTGCCTGGCACGTCGAGGTTTTCGCCCATGCCGATCTCCTCGCCGTAGAAGAGAACCGGGCTGCCGGGCAGCGAGAACATGAGGGAGTAGGCCAGGCGGATGCGACGGGGGTCGCCGTCCAGCATCGTCGGCAGCCGACGTCGCAGACCGCGGCCGTAGAGCTGCATGGCCGGGTCGGGGCCGAAGGCATCGAAGACTTCCTGGCGCTCCTCGTCGGTGAGCTTGTCGAGGGTGAGCTCGTCGTGGTTGCGGAGGAAGTTCACCCACTGGCTCTCCTCGTCGGCCTCCGGCCTGCCGCGCAACGCCTCGACCAACGGTCGGGCGTCGCCGCGTGCGAGTGACAGCCAGGTCGCCTGCATGGCGATGAAGTCGAACTGCATCGTGAGCTCGTCGCCGTCGGCCCCGCCGAAGAAGGCAGCCTGCTCTGCCCGTGGCACGTTGACCTCTCCGAGGAGGACGACCTCGCTGCCACGCCGGCCGCAGAACGCCTTGACGTGCCGCAGGGCGTCGTGGGGATCCCACTCGAACTTCTGGTCCTTCTTGGGCAGCGTGTCCAGGGCGAAGAGGAACGGGACAGCGTCGATGCGGAACCCCGAGACGCCGAGCTCGAGCCACAACCCCATGACCTTGACGATCTCGTCGCGGACCCTGGGGTTGGCCGTGTTGAGGTCGGGCTGGGTCTTGTAGAAGTTGTGCAGGTACCACTCGTCGGTGCGGGGGTCCTTCTCCCAGATGCTGTCCTCCTTGTCGGGGAAGACGACCATCGCCGACGTGTCCGGCGGTGCTGTCGAGCGCCACACGTAGTAGTCGCGGTAGGGGTTGTCGGTGCTCTTGCGGGCCTGGACGAACCACGGGTGGTGGTCCGAGGTGTGGTTCATGACGAAGTCGAGGATGACCCGGATGCCGCGGGACCGGGCCGTCCTCACGAGCTCGACGAAGTCACCCAGGTCGCCCAGCCGGGGGTCGACGCCGAGGAAGTCGGTGATGTCGTACCCGTCGTCCACGTCGCGCGTCGGGTAGAGCGGCATGAGCCACAGGCAGGTGACGCCGAGGTCCGCGAGGTAGTCGACGCGACGCGCCATCCCGATCAGGTCGCCCTGCCCGTCCCCGTCAGCGTCGAGGAAGGTCTGGACGTCGGCGCAGTAGAACACCGCGGTCTTCCACCACAGGTCGGCCGTCTTGGACATCTGCATAGGTCCTGACTACCACCGTTGGCCGGTGCCAGCCACCCACAACGTCGCTGGTCAGGAGGTCGCGCCGACGCCTTGACCTCGAAAGGTCGTTCGGTCGGTTTCCTGGCGATCCCGCGCCTTGTGGCGCGCTCGCTGCCATCATGTCGGCATGACAGAGGAGTCCGGCACCGAGGCGAGGCTGGAGCACCGTCTGACCGGACTCGCCCGCGTGACGGCTGAGCTCATCCGAGCGGCCAGCGCGGAGGACGTCACGAGGATCGTCGTCGAGCACAGCTCGGAGGCCGTGGGGGCGACGATGGCCTCGCTCAGCCTCAGGGACGGCCCCGACGTCGTCCGGCTCATGGGACTGCGGGGTGGCGACGAAGGAGACGCGGAGGCATTCGCGACCTACCCCTTGTCGATGCCGAGTCCGGCTGCCGATGTCATCCGTTCCGGGCGACGGCTGCTGTTGGCCGGACGCGCCGCGATCCTCGAGGCGTACCCGGACACCCCGCGGATCGACCGCGGGGAACGCTCGGTGCTGGTCCTGCCGTTGAACATGTCGACCGACACCCTGGGGGCGATCGGGCTGTCCTTTCCCGGGCGGCGGGAGTTCGAGCCTGCGGAGCTGGACTGCCTCGACATCCTGGCCGACACCTGCGCCCAGGCGTTGCAGCGCGTGCAGGCCGAGCAGGAGGCAGCCGACCGCCAGACCAAGCTGACCTTCCTGGCCGAGGCCTCGGCCGAGCTCGCCAGCAGCCTCGACTACGAGTCCACCCTGGCGCGGGTGGCCCAGCTCGCGGTGCCGAACTTCGGGGACTGGTGCGCGATCGACCTGGTCAAGGACAACCGACTGCGCCGCCTCGCGGTGGCCCATGTCGACCCGGCCAAGGTCGCGTACGCGCACGAGCTCGCGGAGCGGTACCCCAGCGACCCGAACTCCGGCAGCGGCGCGTGGCAGGTGATCAGGACGGGGCGCAGCGAGCTCATCGCGGAGATCACCGACGAGATGCTCGTCGCTGGAGCCCGGGACGACGAGCACCTCCGGATCGCGCGAGAGCTCGCGTTGTACAGCGCGGTCACGGTCCCGCTCATCGCTCGCGGCCGGACCCTCGGCGTCATCACCTGGGTGAGCGCGGAGTCGAAGCGCCGGTACACGCAGGCCGACCTCGAGTTCGCCGAGGACATCGCGCGCAGGGCGGCCGTGTCGATCGACAACTCCGAACTCCACAGCGAGACGCTGGCCGTCGCCGTCCGGCTGCAGCACGCCGTCCTCCCGGCTGCCTTGCCGGTGATCGACGCCTGCGATGTCGCGGCGCGCTACCTGCCGTCGGGCCGCACGGAGGTGGGGGGCGACTTCTACGACGTGATCGTCCTGGCAGACGGCCGGGTGGCCCTCTTCGTCGGAGACGTGATGGGCCGTGGGGTCGAGGCCGCGGCGTCGATGGCGCAGATGCGGGCATCGGTTCGCGCCTACATCGCCGCGGATCCGCTCCCGGACGTGGTGCTGACCAAGCTCGACCTGATGCTCACGGCGTACGGCGACGACCAGTTCGTGACCCTGGCGTACCTGCTGGCCGACCCGGCACGGAACGAGCTGCTGTTCGCGAACGCCGGACACCCGGCACCGATTCTCCTGCGAGCCGACTCGTCGGTCGAGCAGTTCCCCAGCGCTGACGGTGGTCCGCTGGCCATAGGGGAGGGGCTGCGCCGTCGGCACCGGGTGCGGTTCGATCCCGGCGACACCGTCCTGCTCTTCACCGACGGGCTGATCGAGCGGCGCACCGAGGACATCGACGTCGGCCGGGAAAGGCTCACGGCTGCCGTCGCCGGTCTCGCGGACCAGGACCTGTTCCGGGGCCTGTGCGGCACCATCGCGGCGGTGGGGGACGAGACGCATGACGACGACGTGGCCGCGGTGGCACTCCGTCGGCACGCCGCGGCGCCGACGGAGCAGACACTGTCGACGGTGCCGGCGGTGCGAACCCTGGAGAACATTGCCGCCGGTGCCGACGATCTCGAGCCGTCGGCCTGAGGAGCGCACCGGGCCCCTGACCGCACCGGCCCTGCGAGTGCACTCGAGGCCTTCGACTGCACCGCGCCCTTCGACTGCACCGCGCCCTTCGACTGCTACCTGCCCTTGCGACGCAGGTACGCCCAGGCGAGCAGCGCGCACGCCAGGCCGTTGACCACGCCCACGACGATGTCGGTCAGGTGGTGCATGCCTCGGTAGAGGCGAGCCCACGCCACGAGCACCGGGATGACGAGGCACAGCGCCGTCACGACCCGGCGCAGCACCGGCGAACCGATCCGCTGGGCCAGGAGGGCGAAGCTGACGTAGAGCGCCGTGGCAGCACCGACGTGACCGCTCGGGTAGCTCGAGGTCGGGGGAGCCGGGTCGAGGTGGGGCACGTGTGGCCTGGGCCTGGCCACGACCGCCGTCGCGATCACGAAGACGGTGGCCTGGAGGGCGATCGCGATGGCCGGAATGACGGCCACCCACCACTGGCGCGTACGCCACCAGAGGAGACCGACGGCGATCACACAGACGCCGATGACGATCTCGGTGTTGCCGATGTGTGACCACACCAGCGTCACGTCGTCCCACCGTGGGGTGCGCAGGCCCTGGGTGTCCTTGCTGATGTCCTCCTCCGCGGGGAATCCGTCGAGGGGCCCCCTGATGAGCAACCCGATGCCCACGATCGCGGCCCAGAGGGCCACGGCCGGGGTGACGGCACGGAGGAACACGTCCCGAAGCGCGGAGCCCACGGTCGGTGTGGAGCGGTCGTCGGTGTAGCGCGTCAGGAAGGCCATGTCGTCCTACTCCGGTCGGGTGCACACAACTTCTCGAGCCTAGCGCCCGACTGCGTGGGACAGGCTCCTGACCTGCGCAGATGCAGCGGATCAGTCGCGGAGTCCGGCCAGGGCGCGGACCGCCGCAAGGCCTTCGGGGGTGCCGGGCCAGTGCCGCTCCAGCGCCTCTGCCCCGGCGCGACGGGTGACTGAGCGCAGCACCAGCGCCACGAGGATGGCGTCGTCGGCATAGCCGATGACAGGCAGGAAGTCGGGCACGACGTCGACCGGGCTGGCGAGGTAGGCGAGCAGCAGCCACAGGCGAACTCGCGCTCCACGCGGCACGGAGGAGTCAACGGCCAGGCGTCGCAGCAGGCGAAGGAGGTCGGGCAGCAACCGCAACGCCTCTCGCAACCGCAGGTCGTCCGGACGGACCCACCACAGACCCACGACCAGGACCACCCACAGCAGCACCAGCCCGCCTCCGATGGCTGCGGCCGTCGCCCACCCCGGCGTGCCGAGGTCGGGCAGGGCGATCTGCGACGGGACCATCCGCACAGTCTGGCCGAGCACGCAACGCACCGGTGCACCCCGACCTCGTCACCTGCCCCTCCTGGCGAAGGTCTTCGCGGGCGTCGGAGGGCTGACTTTGCGTGGTCCCGTGCCGGCGACCCTCGTATACCGGCGACGTGGCTGGCATGCTGTTTTGCCTCTCCGGGGCGTCCTAGTCCGTTTGGTCAGTTCTACGGAGGCCAAACGTGCCAACCGCCGCTGGATACCTATCCGTGCCCCCCGTGGACGCACGTATGTTGCCGTTCGCCCAAGTTTTCGTCGTGAGGAAGGTGGCTCCGTGTCCAGACTGCAGTCGGCGGCTGGCCGTGTCCCCCAACGCTGGTCGTTCGGTCAGTGGCCCCTCCGCCGCAAACTGGCTGCCGCCATCGTCCTTCCTGTGCTGCTCTCCTTCGTCTTCGGTGGTCTGCGCGTCAAGAACGACTTCGACTCCTCGCAACGGCTGTCGCAGGCGGCGGACACGGTCCTCGTCATTCGCCCTGTCGTGGAGTACAACCTTGCCGTCCAGCGGCTGGCCGCGGCCGGGAGCGTCGGCGGCGGCGGCGTCATCTCCGCCATCACCAAGTACGAGTCCGCGGCAGCGGACCTCCGCATCGCCCTCAAGGTCGACGGCGTGCCGGACTCGGTCAAGGCCAACGCCCAGACCGCCCTGTCGCTCGGACAGGCGGTGCGTACGGCCAAGACGCAGAGCGGGTTCTCGGACACCGTCATCGACAAGTCGGGCAACACGGCGAGCCTGATGTCCTCCGCCGTCAGCGACCTCGGCCTCAGCGACGACTCGGCGTCGGCCAAGCTCGTCGTGGCCCTCCAGGACGCCATCGCTGCCCAGCGTGCGCTCACCGGCGAGCAGCTCAACCTCGCCAACACCGACGACGCGGCCGCCAGCCTGCGTGCCGTCGGTCAGGTCGGCGCCGAGACCGCCGCGCTCACGCGACTGCTGTCGGCCACCACGTCCGACCAGACCGGTCAGGTGCGCCAGCTCCTCAACGAGAACGGCCGGCGCGGCTACACGCTCCAGCAGGCCTCCCCGGACAAGGCTCAGCTCGAGGGGCTCGGCACCGTCATCGAGTCCAGCAACGCGGCCTACACCAAGCTCATGGACGGGCAGCTGACCTCGCTCGAGACCAACCTCCGCCAGCGCGCGTCGCAGCACCGCACCAGCGCCATCCTCAACGCCATCATCGTGATCGCTGCGCTGACGGCTGCGTTGGCCCTCGTGCTGGCCCTCATCCGCTCGCTCCTCATCCCGATCCGCGCTGTGCGGCAAGGCGCCCTCGAGGTCGCCACGAAGCGACTGCCCGAAGCGGTTGCCGCCATGCGTGACGGCACTGAGCTCCCCGCCTTCGAACCGATCCCGGTCCACACGACCGAGGAGATGGGTCAGCTCGCTCGGGCCGTCGACGACCTCCACACCCAGGCCCGCACCCTCGCCGGCGAGCAGGCCCGCCTGCGCCTCCAGGTCGGCCACATGTTCGAGACGCTGTCGCGCCGGAGCACGTCCCTCATCGACCAGCAGCTCAGCCTCATCGAGCGCCTCGAGAGCGACGAGGAAGACCCCAAGCGCCTCCAGAGCCTCTTCCGCCTCGACCACCTCGCCGCCCGTATGCGCCGCAACAGCGACTCGCTGCTGGTGCTCGCCGGCACGTCCACGCGTCGCGGCATGTCCGGCTCGGTGTCGGTGTCCGACGCCGTCCGTGCGGCCGTGTCCGAGGTCGAGAACTACGAGCGCATCGACATCGGCGACACGTCCAACGACCACGTCCTCGGTGCGGTCGGCTCCGACCTGATCCACCTGGTCGCCGAGGTCGTGGACAACGCCCTGTCCTACTCGCCGCCCACCTCCCGCGTGGCGATCCGCGGTGCCCGCACGCCCGAAGGCGGCCTCCTCATCGAGGTCTCCGACCGTGGCCTGGGTATGCCGCCCAAGGAGCTTGCCGCCCTCAACGACCAGCTCGCGCACGGTGGCGACATCACCGCGGACACCGCCCGTCGAATGGGCCTGTTCGTCGTCGGAAGCCTCGCGAAGCGGCACGGTATCGCAGTGCGGCTGCGCCGCAACGGTGACGACAAGCAGGGCATCACGGTGTCGGTGCACCTGCCCGCCTCCCTGCTGGCCGACAGCAGCAGGGGTGAGCGCCCGGCCCGGCCGGCCGCTGCTCCCGCCCCTGCCGATGCACCGGTCGCCGCTTCCCTCGCGGCCCCGCCCACGCCTGCCGTCGGTGGCACCACGAAGTCCGGCCTGCCCACCCGCGTCCGCGGCGCCAGCGGTGCCACGCCGAGCCCGGTGCCGGGTGCAGCCAAGAAGGTGCTGCCCACTCGCACACCCGGGGCGCACGGTCCCACGGCCGCGAACGGCATACAGACCCCCGCCAAGCCCGTCATCGACGGTGCCGACGCGGCGGTGGAGGAGAAGGCGCCCACCAACGGCCACGCCGTCGAGGACAAGGTCGTCAACGGCGCATCCGACAAGCCCGCCGTGAACGGCGCGCCGGCCGCGACCGAGGAGACCGTCCCGGGCCCGCAGGGTGCGGCGGACGCTCCGACCGCGGCTGTCGTCGAGGCGGAGGTCGCGGAGGCCGCCACCGACAGCCAGGACGCTCCTGCCGCAGAAGCGGCCTCGGGGCCCCAGCTCTCGCCGTCCGGGCTGCCGGTCCGCAAGCCGCGGGCCACCGGGATCACCGAGTACCGCGAGTTCGAGGACGCTCCGTCCACGCCACAGGAAGAGGCGCCGACCAAGCCCGGTGCCAAGTCGGGCGCCCCCGCCGCCAAGTCCGGCAGGCTCAGCTGGCTTCCCGGTCGCGCCAAGGCAGCCGCCGAGGCTGCCCGGATCGAGGCCGAGGCCGACGAGCCCCGTCAGATGCCCTCCAACCTGTCGGCCTGGCTCGAGCACCGCGCCAAGATCGTCGAGGCCGGCAAGGCCCGTGAGCTGGAAGCCGACGCCCCGGCAGCCGACGGCGAGACTTCAGCACAGACCGACCTCGTGCCGGTCGACGCGGTCGACTCCGATGACTCGAGCGACGCGAGCGACTCGAGCGACTCGAGCGACTCGACCACAGAGATGCACGTGCCCGAGGAGTGGGTGGCCGAGGTCGCCTCTGCCGGGGCTGCGGACCCTGCGTCCGACCTGGGCTCCGATGACTCTCCTGTCGCCGAGACCGGAGCCGAGCCGGCCGCTGACGGGGCCTCCGATGTCCCTGTCGACGCACCGGCTGAGGTGTCCGCCGAGGTGTCGGCACCGGTCGACAGCATCGATGTGGTCGAGGCTCCGGTCACCGGGTCGGCCGGCACCACGCCGCTGCCGACCCGCGTCCCGGGGGCCACGTCCGCCCATGCCTCGCAGGACCCCTCGGCTGGGGCGACCCTCTCGCGGCCGGCCATGCGGGCGCACAACACGTCCTTCTTCGGTGCTCGTCGGGCCCGCGACGCGGCGGCCGCAGCGCCGTCGCCCGAGGAGTCCGTCGCCAGCGCGGAGGCTGCGGCCACCGAGGCCGTGACCGACGCCGCGACCGAGCCGGTCGCCGTCGTCGAGGTGGCCACCGAGTCCGTCACCGACGCCGCGACCGAGACGGTCGACGTCGTCGAGGTGGCCACCGAGGCCGTCGCGTTCCAGGAGCCGGCCGTCGAAGCAGTCGCCGAAGCCACCGAGGAGAGCCTCGACCAGAGCGTCGAGGCGGCAGCCGAGGAGACCACCGAGGTCGTCGCGTCGATGACGCCCGAACCTGTCGTGGCTCCCGAGATGGCTCCCGAGATGGCCGTCGAGGCCGTCGAGCAGCCGCGTCGCGAGGAGGCGGTCGAGCCGGAGGGTGTCGACGCACAGGTGGGCTCGCCCCGCCCCGCAAGCCTCAACGACACCCCCATCTTCCGAGCGATGATGTCGCGCTGGCTCACCGACGACTCGTCGGTGCCCGCATCGGCATCGTGGTCCACCAACGAGGCTGACCAGGCTTGGTCTGCCGCCGCACGGATCGAGGAGACCCAACCCCTGGAAGAGTCCGCAGCCGGCCTCCCCATGCGACGCCCGGGCAGCTACCTGATCCCCGGCGCCGTTGACGAGGCCGACGAAAAGCCCGCTGCCCCCGCAGCATCGCGACGCGATCCCGAAGCGATCCGCCGCAACCTCAACCGCCACAAGAACGGTGTGAGCTCCGCTCGCACCGAGGCACAAGATGGAACACACCGAGAGGAAGCCGATGTACACCACTGACGCCATGGCCCAGCCCAAGGGCGAGTACGACTGGCTCGTGGCCAAGTTCACGACGGAGACCCCTGGCGTTTCACACGCCATCCTGGTCTCCGCCGACGGGCTTCCCATGGCCGCCAGCGAGCAGCTCCCCGTCGATCGCGCCGAGCAGATGGCAGCGGTGGCCTCGGGCATGGCCAGCCTCGCCTCGGGTGCGGCGCGCCTCTTCCAGGGCGGCACTGTCCTCCAGTCGGTCATCGAGATGGAGCTGGGCTACCTGCTCCTCATGAGCGTCGGAGACGGCTCGCACCTGGCAGCACTCACCAGCACCGACTCTGACATCGGTCAGGTCGGCTACGAGATGGCGGTCCTGGTTGACCGCGTCGGCAAGATGATCGACGCGTCTGCCCGGACCCCGATGTCGGGCTAGACCCATGGCGCCAGACGGACGCGAAGTGTCGGCGGGCCCTCGCCTGGTCCGGCCGTACGCGCTGACGTCCGGACGCACCGAGTCCGTGGTCGACCTCCCCATCGAGGCCACGTTCGAGGTGCTTCCCTCCGGACGCACCACGACCTGGCCCGAGGGCGACCTCTCGGGGCGGATCATCGACCTCTGTGTGGCCAAGGAGTCGGTGGCCGAGGTCTCGGCAAAACTGCACATCCCACTCGGCGTCGCCCGGGTGCTCCTGGGTGACCTGGTCACCGCCGGGCACCTCAAGACGCGAACGACCATCTCCGAAAACACGACATCCGACGAACGACGTGAACTGATTGAAAGGACACTCAGTGGACTACGCGCCCTCTAGCCGCAACAGCGCCTCGACGAAGATTGTCGTGGCCGGCGGGTTCGGCGTCGGCAAGACCACCTTCGTTGGTGCCGTCTCCGAGATCGATCCCCTGCGCACCGAGGCTCTTGTCACCAACGAGTCCGAGGGCCAGGACGACATCTCCAAGGTGCAGCAGAAGCACACCACCACGGTGGCGATGGACTTCGGCCGCATCACCTTGGCCGAGAACCTCGTCCTCTACCTGTTCGGCACTCCTGGCCAGCGCCGCTTCTGGTTCATGTGGGACGACCTGGTCAAGGGCGCCATCGGTGCCGTCGTGCTGGTCGACGTCCGTCGCCTCGACGACAGCTTCGCCGCCGTCGACTACTTCGAGGCCAAGGGCCTGCCGTTCATCGTCGCGCTCAACCAGTTCGACGGTTCGCAGGAGTTCGGCCCGGACGAGATCCGCGAGGCCCTCGCGATCCCGTCACACATCCCCGTCATCGCGGTCGATGCCCGCGACCGCGAGTCCGCCAAGCGGGCCCTCGTTCGCATCACCGAGTTCGCGCTGACGCAGCTCACGGGCGTGTCCGCCTCGGCCTGACCCCAGCCCGTCACCGGACGGGCGTGCTCGCCCCCTCGCCGGGTGCCACTTCGWCGAAGTGGCACCCGGCGAGGTCGTGTCTAGCGGCCCGTCAGGACCCCCGCGAGCCGCTCGACGTCCTGCGGTCCGTCGAGGTCGGGCAAGCCGACGAAGACGGTCCGGACGCCGCGTTGCGCCAGCGTGAGGAGGCGCTCGTGGTGCTGAGCCGCCTCGCCCGCGTGGTGACGCGACGCGAACGTCGCGGCCGGGGTGCGACCCCGCAGCAGCTCGACCCGTCGCCAGGTGTCGTCGCGGTCGGTGCCGACGACAGGCAGGTCGAGCACCGTCACAGCCACCTCACCCGGATCTCGCCCCGCCCTCTCGCAGTGCCTGCGCAGCACGGAGAGCTTGCGCTCGAGGGTGGGCAGGTCGCTGGGGAGGTTGCAGGCGTCCGCGAGCTCCGCCGCGATACGCAGGGTTCGCCGCTCGCCCGCGCCCCCCACGATGATCTGTGGCTGGCCCACAGGCCGTGGGTATGCCGTGGTCTCGGGCAACGTCACACGCCTGCCCTCGTGCGCCTTGGTGCCCTTGCCCCACAGGGCGCGGATCGTCTCGATCGAGGCCTCGAGCTGGTCGAGCCGCTCTGCCGGCGGCGGAAAGGGCAGTCCGAACGCGAGGTGCTCGCGCTCCCACCAGCCCGCCCCGAGACCGACGAAGGCGCGACCCCCGGACAGGACATCAAGAGTGGCAACGGTTTTCGCGATGATGCCGGGAGCGCGGAAGGTCACTGGCGAGACGAGGGTGCCGAGTCGCAGGTTCGTGTCCAGGCCGGCGAGCATGCCGAGCGTCACCCACGGCTCGGGGATCGGCTCCCAGGCCCGGTCCACCTGGGGGATCTGGATGAGGTGGTCCATCAGCGCGATCCCGCTGAAGCCGAAGTGGTCCGCCGCCAGGGCGACCGAACGCAGCCACCCGGCCGGGTCCGCACCCCAGGGGAAGCGGGACACCTGGATCACCACCTCCAGCCCGAGGTCGCCCGCTCCTGCCCCCGACTCCGGGCCCGTCGACTCCGCGCCCGTCGACTCCGCGCCCGTCGATGCCGCGGGCGCCGTGGCGCCAGCCGCTCCGGGTCTCGCCGGGGCGGAGGTGTCGGTGACGATCCGGACCGCGTCCCAGCCCTCGTCCGCGAGGGCCTCCCGGACACGCCCGAACGTCGCGAGCTGCCGGCCGAGGACAGCCGCTGGGACGGGTCGGTCCCGCTGGGCGTTGCGCGCACGGCATACGGCGGGGGTTGTCTCGAAAAGCACTGCGACGCAAGGAAGTCCCGCGGTGCGGCCCTGCTCGCGAAGGCGGTCGCGCAGGTCCGGGTCGAGGCCCAGGGTGTCGACGACGACGGTCAGTCCGCGGCGGGCTCGCGCAGCCACGACCTGGTGCAGGAGCGCGAACGCGTCGGCCGAGGCGTCGAGGTCGAACTCACCACTGCCCACCACCGCGCGCAGGGCGTCCGACGACACGACCTCCTGCTGCCGGTAGTGCTGCGCGGCCCAGGTGGACTTGCCTGCGCCGCTGGGGCCGACGAGCACGACGAGCGCCGGGTCGGGCAGCGGTGGCGCTGTGGTCAGGCTTCTGCCCTCGGCGCGTGGCTGACCAGCCCTACGAGGTTTCCCTCGCTGTCGCGGATGAAGGCCATCCACTCGTCGGTGCCCTCAGGCCCGAGCGTGTCGTCGGTGTGGCTGAAGATGACGTGGGGCTCGGCCTCGACGACGACGCCGTCGGCCCGCAGCTCCTCGATGCGGGTGGGGACGTCCTCCACGGCGAGGTAGAGCAGGGCCGAGCTCGCACCCTGCTCGAGGAGCAGCCGGGTCGCACCGAGCCCGAAGAACAGCAGCCCCGGTGGGTCGAACCTGGCGAGCGGTGGCGACCCCAGCAGCCGTTCGTAGAAGGCTGCCGCTCGGTCGAGGTCCTCCGCGTGCTGGGCCACCTGTGCCAGTCCGGTGCCACCTGTCATCGCACCCACCTCCTGCGCGTGAATCTACTGCTGGAGGGTGCGCCGCCGCTCGAGGATGACCGCGGCGACCTCCTGCGGATGTGTCTCGGGCAGCCAGTGCCCGGCGTCGAGCTCGGTGAAGGTGTAGTCGGCTGCGACGTGGCTCCGGGTGCGCTCGGCAGCCGCGCGGCCGAGTGCCGAGTCGTGCCGACCCCAGACGTAGGCCGTGGGCGTCGAGATGCGACGGGAGGCGCCAGCTTCGTCAGAAGCATTGCGGCGCAACGGAATCGCGCGGTACCACGCCAACCCGCCACGGGCCATGCCCGGGCGACGGAACCGCGCGGCATACCTCTGCACGTCCTGCTCGGGCAGGCCCGAACGGCGCAGTGCGGCGGGCAGGCGACGCCGCAGGACGAGCTCCGGCAGGGCCGGGACCTGGAAGAACGCCATGTACCAGCTCCGCCGGGCCTGGTCGGCGTGACGCAGTGCCCAGGCGATGGCTCGGTGGTGCGGCGTGGAGACCACCGTGAGGCTCAGCAGCCGTTCGGGGTGGCGCTCGGCGAAGGCCCAGGCGACCGACCCGCCCCAGTCGTGGCCCACGAGGTGCACGCGCGTCTGGCCCAGGGCGTCGGCCAGGGCCAGCACGTCGGCCACGAGCTCGCTCATGCGGTAGGCCTCGCGACCACGGGGCAGCGCACCCGGCGAGTAGCCTCGCTGGTCGAACGCCACCACCCGCAGGCCGCCGTCGGCGAGCAGGGGCGCCACCGTCGACCACGTGTGCCGGTCCTGGGGCCACCCGTGCAGCAGGACCACGACATCGTCACCGGCGCCGCTGTCGGCGACGTCGAACACCAGGCCGTCCCGCATGAAGCGCTCCACGCGGTGAACCTACCGGCCGGCGTCACGGGGGCGGGCACGAAGAGTGGGGCGTGCATGATGAGTCCTGTGTCGACCTTCCACTTCCACCACCGGTGGCGCGTGCCCGCGCAACCCGGGCGGGTCTTCGACGCCCTCGCGGACGTGGAGCGGTACGCGCTGTGGTGGCCGCAGGTGCGCTCCGCCGAACGCATCGACGACCACTCCGGGCGCACCGACATCCGCAGCTTCCTGCCCTACACGCTCCACCTGGTGCTGCGACGGGAGGTCGAGGACCCCTCGACCGGTCACCTGCGGGTCGAGGTCAGTGGCGACCTCGAGGGCTGGTGCGAGTGGCGGGTCCGCGCCGGTGACGACGGCGCCACGGTCGCCGAGTTCGACCAGGAGGCCGTGGTCACCCCCATGCTGCTCGCCCGGACGGCTCGGGTGACCGGACCGTTGCTGCGCGCCAACCACGGCTGGATGATGAGATCCGGGCGGGCCGGTCTGGCGGACTACCTGGCAGGGCGCCCATAGGCGCACTGCTCGGACTCGCCGCCGGGTCACTCGGGCCCTCTCGCGCCACCGTGACCCGCGGTGCCCGCGGGGTGGGGGGGTGCGGGACACTGGGGCGTGACCAGACCTGCCGCCCAGTTCGCACTCGGGGGTCGGCGGGCGTGGATCGTGTATGCCGCGTCGGTGTCGGTCTACGTGCTGGCGGTCTTCCACCGCAGCTCACTCGGGGTGGCGGGGCTGCTGGCCAGCGAGCGCTTCGACATCGCGGCCACGCAGCTGTCCGTGTTCACGATGGTGCAGCTGCTGGTCTACGCGGCCATGCAGATCCCCGTCGGCGCGCTGCTCGACCGGTTCGGGCCCAAGCGGCTGCTGCTGACCGGCGTGACCATGATGACGGTCGCGCAGCTGGGGTTCGCCTTCGCCGACTCCTTCGTGGTGGGTATCGCCGCCAGGGTGTTCGTCGGGATCGGCGACGCGATGGTCTTCATCCCCCTCCTGCGCCTCGTGGCCCTGTGGTTCCCGCCGCTGCGCATCCCGATGGTCTCCCAGCTCACCGGGCTGCTCGGCCAGCTGGGCGCGCTGGTGGCGGCCACGCCCCTCGTCTACGCCCTCCACGAGTGGGGCTGGACGCCGTCCTACGCGGGTGCCGCGCTGTTCGGCGTGGTCCTGGGGGCGATCGTCCTCGTGGTCGTGCGGGACTCGCCCAACCCGGACCACGAGCTCGACCAGATCAAGGTCCGGGCGCTGGCCCGCAGCGTGCGCGCCGCGTGGCGCACCCCCGGCACGCGGCTCGGGCTGTGGTCGCACTTCTCCGCCCAGTTCGGCGCCACGGTGTTCGCCCTGCTGTGGGGCTACCCGTTCCTCGTGGCCGGGCAGGGGCTCTCGCCGAAGGCGGCCGGCGTCCTGCTGATGCTGATGACGGTGACGACGGTGGTCACCAGTCCCCTCATCGGTGGGTTCGTCACGAAGTACCCCTTCTCGCGCTCGACCCTCATCCTCGGGATCGTCTTCTCGATCATGACGGTGTGGGCGGTCGTGCTGCTCTGGCCCGGGCGGGCGCCGCTGCCGCTGCTCGTGCTGCTCGTCGTCATCACGGCCGTCGGTGGTCCCGGGTCGCTGGTGGGATTCGACCTGGCCCGGACGTTCAACCCGCCCACCCGGCTCGGGAGCGCGACGGGGATCGTGAACGTCGGCGGCTTCCTCGCCTCGCTCTCGACCGTGACGCTGATCGGCATCATCCTCGACAGGGTGGCGCCCGGTGGGCCGAGCACCTACGACGTGGACACCTTCCGCGCCGCCATGTCGGTGCAGTACCTCGTCTGGGGCGCCGGGGTGGTGCAGATACTGAGGTACCGGCGCAAGACCCGACGGGCCCTGCGGGAGAGCGATCCCGAGGCCTACGCCGCCCTGCGGGCCGGCGAGGCCATCACCCCCTGACCCCGCGACTCCTTCCGACTTCTGGCCACCCGTACCCCACCCCCGGGGCTGTTGAGGGGTTTGGTGCCAGATGGGTGGCCAGAAGTCGCGCTGGACAGTGGGGCTGGAACGGCCGTTCAGGGCTCTCACCTGCGAAAATGCGGATTTCGTTACCGATTCGTGACCATTTCTGGACAGGTGATCGAAGGAGTCCCACTGCCTGCTGAAAGACATGCGTGTAACTCCCCGAACCACACGCATGTCATTTCTCGTACTCGCTCGTAAGGCGTGGGATTTGTGTGACTGGAGTGTTCCGAGTGAAAACCCGGCTCTAGTCTCGTGCGGCTGTCCCAACCAGACCGGTCACCCGACTCGAGAGGCATCCCCCGTGCCGAACGCCCACCCCGCACGCCGCGCGCTCCGCAGCGCCGCGACGCTCTCCGTCGTGGGGATCCTGGCCGTCACCACAGGGCTGTCCGCCTCCGCCGACCCGGGCCCGGTCTACCCGTCCAAGTCGCAGGTCGACAAGGCGAAGTCGGCCGTCGCCAGCACGTCCGGCAAGGTCTCGAGCCTCGACGCGCAGTACGCCACGGCCAGTGCCCGGCTGAGCCAGGTGCAGGAGAGCGCGGCAGCAGCGGCCGAGGCCTACAACGGGGCCCGCTACGAGCTCGACAAGCGCACCGCCGAGACCGCCGCCGCCAAGAAGCGCGCCGCCCAGGCCCAGGACATCGCCGACGCCGCGGGGCTGCAGGTGCGTCGCTACGCCGCAAGCGTCTACCAGCAGGGCGGCAACCTCGGCGAGCTCGAGGCCTACCTGTCCAGCACCGGCCCGCAGGACCTGATGGACCGCGCCACCGCCATCGAGGCCGTGAGCGACTCCCGGACCCGCACCCTGCAGCGGGCTGCCGCCTCCTCGATCGTCGCCGACACCATGCGCAAGCAGGCCGCGAGCGCCGAGGCGGCGCAGGCCAAGGCGGCAGCGGCCGCCCAGGCGGCTCGTGCCGCGGCGCAGGCCCAGGCCGACCAGGCCCAGGCCGCAACGGCCCAGATCCAGCACCAGCAGCAGGCCCTCACCGTGCAGCTGGCCAGCCTGCGCAAGACCTCGGTCGCCCTCGAGAAGCAGCGCCAGGACGGTCTGGCTGCCGCAGCAGTCGCCCGTGCAGCCGCGGCCGAGGCAGCCAGGCAGGCCCGCCTCGCCGCCGAGCGCGCCAAGGCCGCCCGCACCGCGGCCGCACGGAAGGCCGCCCAGCAGGCCGCAGCCCGTGCCGCCGCCGAGGCGGCTCGCCAGAGGGCCGCTGCCGAGGCCGCCGAACAGGCTGCCCGCGACGCCGCCCAGCAGAACCAGCCGAAGCCCGCGCCGCAGCCCGACAACCCGCCGCCGCCGCCGTCCACCAACGGTGGGGTCTCCGCGGTCATCGCCTACGCCCGGGCCCAGATCGGCAAGCCCTACGAGTGGGGCGGCGACGGTCCGAACACGTTCGACTGCTCCGGCCTCACGATGCGCGCCTGGCAGCGAGCCGGCGTCGGCCTCTCGCACTACACCGGTGCGCAGTGGGACGAGACCTCACGGGTCGCCATCAGCGACCTGCGCGCCGGTGACCTCGTCTTCTTCGGCAGCTCCGGCCCGAACAGCCACCACGTGGGTCTCTACATCGGCGGCGGCCAGATGATCGAGGCGCCCTACACCGGGGCCAACGTCCGCTACGCCTCGATCTACCGGTCGGACCTCGTCTCCTACGGCGGTCGGCCCTAGCTCCCCTCGCGGCGCGGCCAACCGCCCGCCGCACCGCCGCCGCGCCTGCGCCCTGACGCACGCGGCATACCCACCCCAAGCACCAGGCCCCCAGGCTGACGTGACGTCGCCTGGGGGCCTGTGTATGCCGGGTGCGCGCCGCGGCGCGCGGGCTCAGTCGGTGGGCGGCTTGGCCTCGGACATCGGTTCGGCGGACACGTCGGGCATGCGCCAGCGAGCGGTGGTCATGCCGGCCTCCTTGGCCCGCTCGATGGCCTCGCGCACCACCTGCTCGGCCTCTTCGCGTCCGGCCCAGTGGGCGCCTTCGACGGACTTGCCGGGCTCGAGGTCCTTGTAGGTCTCGAAGAAGTGCTGGATCTCGAGGCGGTCGAAGCTGCTGACCTGCTCGAGCTCGGTGATGTGTGCCTGGCGCGGGTCGCCCGCGGGCACGCAGAGGATCTTGTCGTCACCGCCGGCCTCGTCGCGCATGTGGAACATGCCGATCGGGCGCACGCGCACGAGGCAACCGGGGAAGGTGGGCTCCTCCAGGAGCACCAGCGCGTCGAGGGGGTCGCTGTCCTCGCCGAGGCTGTCCTCGACGTAGCCGTAGTCGGCCGGGTAGCGCGTGGAGGTGAACAGCAGGCGGTCGAGCCGGATCCGGCCCGTCTCGTGGTCGACCTCGTACTTGTTGCGGTGCCCCTGCGGGATCTCGATGGTGACGTCGAACTCCACGACGATGTCCCTTCCGTTGTGCGCATGCCTGAGACGTGGTGCGCGCGCCTATGACCTAGGCTCGCGGCTAAGTGTTCCGTATGACGCAAGTCCAGCGCTGAGGGGGTCGAGTGCGTCGCATCCTGGCCGCCCTGCTGGCCGTGGTGGTGCTGGGGGTGGCCTACGCAGCGCTCGACGTGTTCGACATCGTGCCCGGGATCCTGACGCGTGACCAGCCCCGCGCCGCACCGACCACCACCACCCCCACGGGCACCGCGACGCCCACCGCCGCTGCGGTTCCCACCATCGACCCCGCCGCGCAACCGCTCGAGCCCGCGTCCGCCAGTGCGCCCATCCCCGACCCTGCGGCGCTGGCCACAGCGCTCGCGACCGTCGTCGCCGACCCGGCCCTGCGTCCCGGGCCGGGCATCGTGGTTCGCGACGCCTTCACGGGTCAGACCCTGCTCAGCAAGGACGCCACCCGGGCACGGGTGCCCGCCTCGACGGCCAAGCTGCTCACCGCCCTTGCCGTCGACACGACGCTCGACCCGCTGGCCACCCTCCCCACGACCGTGGTGCAGGGCACCACGCCCGACGAGATCGTGCTGGTCGCGGGTGGCGACACGATGCTGGCCAGGGGCAAGGGAACCCCGACCGCCGTCGAGGGTCGCGCCGGCCTGGCAGACCTGGCGGGTCAGGTCGCCTCGGCCCTGCAGGCCGCCGGGACCACGCAGGTCACCCTCCGGCTGGACACGACCTACGCCAAGGGTCCGCGCTGGGCGCCGGGCTGGAACCAGGCTGATGTGAGGGCGGGCTACGCCGGCGGGGTCTCGATGCTGGGACTTGCGGGCCAGCGGGCCGAGCCGTTCAAGCCGGCTCCACGCAACCCCGAGGCCGCCGTGGGCGCCGCCTTCGTGGGCGCCCTGGCCAAGGCCGGCATCACGGCCACCCTCGCCCCGGAGGCCACCTGGTCCACGAAGGTGCCCGAGGGCGTCACCGAGCTGGGGCGGGTGGAGTCGGCACCGGTCGGTGACATCCTCGCCCTCGCCCTCGACGACAGCGACAACGCCCTCACCGAGGGGCTCGCGCGTCAGGCAGCCGTGAAGGCAGGGGGTTCCGCGACCTTCGCGGCAGCGGTGTCGCTCGTGAGGAAGGCGGTGCTGGCCCAGGGCGTCGACCTCACGGGGGTGGTCCTCAAGGACACCAGCGGGCTCACCTCAGGTCAGGCGATCCCGCCGCAGGTGCTCTCCGACGTGCTCCAGCTCGGAGCCGACGGGTCGGTCCCGGCCATGCAGGACACGATCGCGCGGCTGCCGGTGGCAGGCCTGTCCGGCACCCTGGCGACCAGGTTCCACGCGAAGAGCACGCGCGCCGTCGCCGGCCTGGCCCGCGCCAAGACCGGCACCCTCACCGGTGTGAGCGCCATGGCCGGCACCGTGATCGACGCAGACGGCCGGGTGCTGTCCTTCGTCGTCCAGGCCGACCGACTCCCCGGGGGCGTCGGAACGCTCGATGCCCGGGCCGCGTTGGACCGCTTCGTGGCGGTGCTCGCGACCTGCGGGTGTCCCTGACCTACCGTGAGGGGATGACCGTGTCCGAGGCAGCAGCTCCGAAGACCACCCGCTACGTCGACTGGCAGTTCGCCAAGGCCACCGGGACGCGGCTGGTGCCCGCCGGACCCAAGGTGACGGTGGCCGAGGCCGCCGAGGTCGTCGCGTCCGTGCGTGCCGCGGCTCTTCGGGCCCAGCAGCCCGTGGCCGAGACCGCCCGGCTGCACGCGCCGGGCGACGCCCCCGGGCCGGTCGTCGTCGACCGACGCACCTGGATCTCGCTCAACGCGGACTCGATGTCAGCGCTCATGGATCCCGTCTTCGGCAAGCTGGTCGACAGCCAGAAGACGCCACCGAACCAGACGATGCAGGCCATCGGCGGCAAGGTCACCGGCGGGGAGGCCGGGGCGCTGCTCGCCTTCATGTCGAGCAAGGTCCTCGGCCAGTACGACCTGGCCCCCGGTGGCACGCCCCAGCTGATGCTCGTGGCACCCAACCTCGTCCAGGTCGAGCGCGAGCTCGGCCTCGACCCGGTCGACTTCCGGCTCTGGGTCTGCATGCACGAGGAGACCCACCGCGTGCAGTTCACGGCGGTGCCGTGGCTGCGCGACCACATGGTCGAGCGGGTCCGCACCCTGGCGTCCGACCTGGTCCCCGACCCCGAGTCCCTGCAGGAGACGCTCTCACGCCTCACCAAGCAGCTGCCCGACGCACTCAAGAGCGGGGGCGCCGGCCTCACCGACCTGATCGCCTCGCCCGAGCAGCGCGCCGAGCTCGCCGGCGTCACTGCCGTCATGTCGCTGCTCGAAGGGCACGCAGACGTCGTCATGGACGAGGTCGGTCCCCAGATCATCCCCTCGGTCGCCCACATCCGCAGCAGGTTCAACGAGCGCCGCAAGGGCGTCGGTGCCTTCGACCGGGTGCTGCGCCGACTCCTGGGGCTCGAGGCCAAGATGCGGCAGTACCGCGACGGCGCGATCTTCGTCCGCGAGGTCACCGCGGCCGTCGGCACCGACGGCTTCAACCGCATCTGGGAGTCCCCCGAGACGCTGCCGCTGCCGGCCGAGATCGCCACGCCCTCGGCCTGGGTCGCCCGGGTCCACGGCTGACCGGTGGCAGCACACGCTCCCCTCCGGACGCCGGGGGCCTGAGGTGGCCGGGCCCCACCCCGCCACTGCGGCGATCCGTGTCGCCGTGCGCGCGACCCTGGCCGAGTGCGAGCCGGGGGACCTCGTCCTCGTCGGGTGCAGCGGGGGAGCGGACTCGCTCGCGCTCGCGGCGGCGGTCGCCTTCGAGGCGCCCAGGCTGGCGGTCCGGGGCGGCGCGGTCGTGGTCGACCACGGGCTGACGGCAGGGTCGGCGGCGGTTGCCCGACGGACGGCCGAGCAGTGCGAAGCCCTTGGACTGGCACCGCTGAGCCGGGAGGCGGTCGAGGTCGTGCAGGGCCCTGACGGGCTCGAGTCCGCGGCACGTGACGCCCGCTACGCCGCCCTCGACGGAGCCGCCGACCGGCACGGCGCGCGCCTCGTGCTCCTCGGCCACACCCTCGACGACCAGGCGGAGCAGGTCCTGCTGGGCCTCACCCGAGGGGCCGGTGCCAGGTCCCTGGCGGGTATGCCGCGCGCTCGCGACCGCTTCCGGCGTCCCCTTCTCGCGGTCACCAGGGCGCAGACCCGCTCCTCGTGCGCGGCCGAAGGGCTGACCTGGTGGGACGACCCGATGAACGACGACCCGGCCTTCACCCGCGTCCGGGCCCGCCGGGCGCTCGTGGACCTCGAGCGCGACCTCGGCCCCGGTGTCGCCGCCGCCCTCGCGCGCACGGCCGACCTCCTGCGGGAGGACGCCGACCACCTCGACGCCCTCGCCGACGCAGCCCTCGCCACCCTTCTCGTCGTCCCCCCTCTCCCGGGTCGATGTAAAACCGCCGGGGAATCCCCGCGTGTTTACATCGACCCGGTGGTGGTGGGGGTCGACGCGATGCTCGCGCTGCCGCGGGCCGTGCGCACGCGGGTCTGGCGGCGCCTCGCCGTGGCGGCCGGTGCGCCGGCGGGGCAGGTGAGCACCCGGCATACCCAAGCGTGTGACGCCCTCCTCACCCAGTGGCACGGACAGGGTCCGGTGAGCCTCCCCGGTCCGCTGCAGGCGACCCGATCGGGCGGCCGGGTATCCATCGCCCCACCTGCTCGGGTTGAATAGCCCCGCACCACCCGACAACTGAGGGAGTTTGAGCCGTGGACGCTGCCCACATGGGAGCCGATCTCGAGAAGGTCCTCATCACCGAGGAGGAGATCCACG
>NZ_JBFUEP010000021.1:0-66302 GCF_056403895.1 Pedococcus sp. P2_E5 | reverse complement strand
GCTCAACGCCCGACTCCGTAAGGAAGACACTCAGGCTGTTCGTGGGGTGAGCGCGCAACTCAGAGGCGATCGTTGTCCAGCGCTTTGCTACCTGAGTTCGCACATTCTCAAGCACCAGCTCCTGGCTCTGTCGGTCAAGCACAATCTCCGTACCGGCAGGCAGGAACGGGAAGCCGTGCTCGATGTCGCGGACAAGCTGCGCGCGAGTACTGCCGGTCATCGCACGGAAGCGTTGGTCGAACCTGAACTCCTTGCGGTGGTGACCTACGAAGTCCAGCGCCGTGAGCACTGCCTTGTCCTTCGCCCGACGCAGTCCTCGTCCGAGCTGCTGGAGAAATACCGTCGAACTCTCGGTGGGTCGAAGGAACAACACCGTGTTAATGGCAGGGATATCAACACCCTCGTTGAAAACATCCACGGTAAAGACGACCTGGACCGATCCATTCCGAAGATTCGCGATGGCCCCATCACGGTCGCCCAACGAAGTATCGCCCAGGACGGTCGCGGCCTTGATGCCTGCGTCGTTGAAAACCTGGGTCATGTAGTGGGCGTGATCCCGCGAGACACAGAACCCTAGGGCCTTCATGGATGACAAGTCGGCGACCTTGTCCTGGACGGTCTTCAGAACGATGCGGGCCCGAGCGYCATTTCCGGTGAAGAGGTTTGACAGCTCAGAGGCATCGTAAGCGCCAGCTTTCCAGTCCACACGGGTGAGGTCGACCCCATCTGCGACTGCGAAGTAGTGGAACGGCGTGAGGAGATCAGCCTTGAGCGCATCCCACAGTCGAAGCTCAGCTGCGACCCGGCCATCGAAGAAGGTCCGCACGTCCAGTCCGTCACCGCGCTCCGGGGTCGCCGTCAGGCCCAAGAGCTCGCGGGGATTGAGGTGGTTGAGGATCCGGCGGTAGGTAGTCGCTTGTGCGTGATGGAACTCGTCGACCACCACGACCTGGAACGAGCCAGGTGGAATGTTCTGGACGTCGTAGGACGTCAGCGACTGAACAGACGCAAAGACGTGTTCCCAGCGCTCCGGCCGCGCGCCACCGACGTACAACTCGCCGAAGTCCGGGTTGTTGAGAACCTCGCGATAGGTGCGCATGGACTGCTGCAGGATCTCGCGTCGGTGAGCGACAAAGAGGAGTCGTGGCAGGGCTGGCGCAACTTCGACCAGGCGGCGATAGTCCAGCGCTGCCACGACGGTCTTGCCGGTCCCGGTGGCGGCGACCACCAGGTTGCGGTGTCGCCCGTGCACGACCCGTTCGACTTCGAGCTGATCGAGCATTTCTTGCTGGTACGGGTAGGGCCGAACCTCCAGCCCGGACAGCGTGAGCGTTACACGGTCATGGGTCTTGTTGCCGGAAGCCTCCGCCAACGCGTCGTCGAGCCGGTCGCGGTCGTTGTCCGGGTCATAGGTCTCGAAAGTGCTGTCGTTCCAGTAGCTGTCGAACGTGGCACCAAACTTTTGGAGCAGGGCGGGGGTCGCGATAGACGACAGTCGAACGTTCCACTCAACGCCATCGAGCATGGCTGCGCGGGACAGGTTGCTACTGCCGACGTAGCCCGTGTCGAAGCCGGTGTTGCGGCGGAACAACCATGCCTTGGCGTGGAGTCTGGTTCGCTGAGCGTCGTATTGGACCTTGACCTGTGCACCGAAATCACGCACTAGTCGATCGAGCGCCTGCCTTTCGGTCGCACCCATATACGTGGTGGTGATGATGCGAACAGGCACCCCGCGGTCGTGCAGAGCTTTGAGTCGGTCGTCGAACAGGCGCAGCCCCTACCACTTGACGAAGGCCATGATGACGTCCACGCGGTCGGCGCTGGCCAGCTCGGCGCGCACCTCGTGTCCCATTCCCGGTTCGCCTTGGGCGTTTGTCAGCAGGGCGGCATCAGACAGCGGAGTGGAAGGCCGCTCAATAGATGCCCGGGCAGGCATGCCCGGCATGACATGACTGCTGACAGACATGAGGTGGCGAGGAACGCCCGACAAGAGCTCCTCGGCGTCGCCGAAGCGCTCGATGATCGCGTTGACCAGAGCGAGCCGGCGTTCCGGGTTTCGTTCACTCCGGAGTGCGCGGAGGGCAACTGCCCGCACGTGCCGAGCCAGGACCTCAGGCTCATCAGCTTCGTCGATCGATGCATGGTCGACCGTTTGGCCGTCAGTGCTGCTCAGTCTGGAGTCGAGTCCGCGAGTGATCAGGCTTTCATACAAGCCTTCCAGCAAGCTTTCCTCGTTCCCCGTCACGGGGGCAGCTTGCCAGGCGGGTGGGGCAATGTCCGGTCAATCCCGAAATGCGCTGGCTCGAAGGGGTGCCGCTTGTGCAGGCCGCGTGACCACGCGGCATACCTCGGACTGACGGCTCAGCGGACTCCGGTGATTCTTGTCGTGGCGCCCCAGGGGGCGGTGAAGCGCTTGGGTGCCGCGAAGGCGCCCTTGCCGGTCCCGGCATACACGTAGTCGACGTTGGCGGGTGTGCGGGCGATGAGGTCGGCCTTGCCATCCCCGGTGAGGTCGCCGGTCGAGAGCACGGTGTTGAAGACCTGCCAACCGGACGAGACCAGGACGCCGGGCAGGTATCCGGTCGCGGTGGCAGTGGCCACGCCGGTGCCCTTGTAGAGGTAGAGCTTGCCCGCGGGCGTGCGGCCCATCAGGTCGACGCGCCCGTCTCCGGTGACGTCGCCTGGCGTGATCATCTGGGCGTACATCTGCCAGCCGGTGCCGATCCGCCGCCAGGTGCTGGAGAACCCGCCCTTGCCGTTGCCCGCCACCATCCAGAGCTCGCCATTGGCCTTGCGTGCCAACAGGTCCGGCTTGCCGTCGCCGGTCCAGTCGCCGGGCGTGAGTATGTCGGTGTACGCCGACCAGGAGCGCGAAAGCAGGGTGCTCCCAACGAGCAGGCCGCCCTTGCCGTTGCCCTTGAACAGGTAGGCCGCGCCCGTGGACGTGGTGGCGAGGACGTCGGCGAACCGGTCGCCGRTGAGGTCGCCGGGGGAGATGACCTGGCGGTAGGCGTTCCAGCCGCTGCCGATACGCACCGGCGTCCCGATGCCGCCAACCTTGGCGGGGTAGAAGTAGAGGTCGCCGGGCGTGGTCCGGCCGATGACGTCGCCGCGTCCGTCGGCGTTGAAACCGACAATCGCCTTGAGGGGCAACGGCGGTGGGGGAGCGCCGGTCTTCGTGTAGCTGAGCCCCGACAGCGCACGCCAGTCGTTGGCAGCGACCTTGCCCGTGATGGTGAGCAGCGCAGCCTTCTGGAAGCGCTGCACGGCAGCGAGCGAAGTCGAGCCGTACGCACCATCTGCAGTGCCCGCGGCATACCCGCGCTTGTTGAGCTCGAGCTGGAGGTCTCGGACCGCCCACCCGGTCGAGCCGGAGGCGAGGGTCAGAGTGCCGTAGGCCGCGAAAAGGTTCGCCGTCGTGACCGGCGCCGGTCCGGCGGTCGAGGAGTACTTCGCGTAGAGGGCGGCCTTGCTGCGGATGGTCGCCATCAGCGGGTACAGGTTCTTGCCGGGGCACGCGGTGTACGACGTGTTCTGGTGCGCGTTGACGGTGGAGAGGGTGGCGACCACGCCGGCGGCGAACTTGGTGCCGGTCCCGCCGGCGGAGGTCAGCTTCGTGGTGGCGGTCGGGTCGACGCCGTACTGCGACAGCTTCCAACCCGCGACCTTCGCGAGGGAGTCGACCATGACGGCTGGGGCAGCAGTGGTCTCGTAGTTGCCGAGTGCGGCGACGCCCATGGTGTTGGTGTTGAAGCCCATTGCGTGGGCCCCGCGCACTGCCTGGGTGATGGACCCGGCACGGCCCTCGTAGATCCGGCCGAACTTGTCGACGAGGAAGTTGTAGGCGATGTCGGACCAGCCGAGGCCCTTGGTGTCGTAGGCATAGATGCCGCGGATCTGGGCGGCGGCCGTGGCAGCGGTGTAGTCGTTCGAGCTGGCCGTGTGGTGGATCGTGATCGCCTTGACCGTTGAGTTGTACGTCGTCGACCCGCGCAGCGACTCATCGGCGCCCCACTGCCTGCGCGTGATGATCGTGGGCGTCGTCGCCGCGGCGGACGCGGAGGCAGCGGGCGTGTGCGGGACGAGGTCGTCGTCGGCGGACGAGGTGCCGGGGTTGATCGTCGTCACACGGACGTCGGGGAGTGGCTGCCCGTTCGTCGTGTCCACCCGCACCTGGATCGCCGTGGCGCCGTCGGTGACGAGCGGGTTCGTGCCGAGACGGGCCATGGCTGCCTCGGTGGTCCCGCCCTGGGGACCCTCGTCGGTCACCCCGGGCGTCTCCCAGTCGCTCCAGCCGGAGTCCTCGCGCACACGCACCAGCACGATGACGTCGTCTGCGCTGAGCCCGGTGGTGCGCGCCCACGAGACACCGGCGACCGTGAACCGGGACCGCTCCTGGACCGGCGTGAGGGTGCTGGTGGCGTGTCCGGCGCGAAGGGTGGGGCGTTGACGCAGCTGACCGTTCGCTGCCGCGTCGACGCCGCGGACCGCGGTGGACTGTACGCGGGGGGCAACGGGATGGGGCGTGTCGGTCGAGGCGAACGACACGGTGGGGAGGGCCACGAAGACAGGAGTGATGGCCAGGACAGCGAGGGAGGCAGGCAGAAGGCGCACAGTTATGTCCGGGGGGATCGTGGGGGGCAGGAGGCTGGTGGGACGACAGTGAAGAGTGACACCCGGGCCGCCGTGGTGTCGCATTCCTCCCGGAAACATGTCCGTTAGGACGATCCGCCCACGGCGTGTCGCAGCGACGCGCCGCGTGCCGTCGTCCGTTAGGCCAGAAACATCCGAATCTCCAGATATGCCCCCGGCTGCGGGCTAACTTCCGCTCCAGACCACGTTGCGGAGGGGATCCCATGAAGTTTTCGCGTACTGCCTCGATGGTGCTTGTCGCCATGCTGGCCGCTGTCACTGTTGGCTCATGTGGAGCGGCTCAGGACGCAGGGAGCGAGGATCGCCGACCCGTTGCTCTGGTGGACGCACAGTCGTCGAAGTCGCCGACGTCGAGCACCACCTCCGCGGCGTCGCCGACGCCCGATGCCCAGCTCATCGCGGCTGCCGCAGCAGCCAAGGCGCAGGCTGAGGCGAAAGTCAGGGCAGCCGCGATAGCGAAGGCCAAAGCCGACGCAATCGCCAAGGCCAAGGCAGCGGCAATCGCGAAGGCCAAAGCCGCTGCAATCGCGAAGGCTCAGGCGGAGGCGGCAGCCAAAGCTGAGGCCGCCGCGCAGGCCCAGGCCGCCGCCGAAGCGTCTGCTTCGGTCTACTACGAGAACTGCGACGCCGCCCGGGCTGCCGGCGCAGCTCCCATTCGGGTCGGGGATCCTGGATACAGCCGGAAGCTCGACCGCGACGGCGATGGCGTGGGCTGCGAGAACTAGCGTGGGGTTTGAGGGAGGTAGCGCGGATCGTCGAGCGCGCGAACTGGCGGCACGGGGGGACGACTCCGCGGGTGCCTGGGCGGCTGGTGCTGAGGGCGAGCGACGCGTGGCCGAAGCTTTGGCAGGCCTTGGGGGCGCTTGGACGGTGCTGCATGACCGTCTGCTCCGTCCGGGGTTGTCTGAGGCGAACCTTGACCACTTGGTGGCTGGACCTGCCGGCGTACTGCTGATCGACGCGAAGAACTGGTCCGGTCACGTGACCGAGTGGGAGGGCAGCCTCTACCGTCATTCATTCGGTGCTGATGGCACGCGGAACCACCAGAGCATGCACGAGCAGCTGGCGAAGGTGCACGGAATGGGAGCCCGCATGGCCGAGATTCTCGGCGCACCGGTCACCCCCGTCATCTGTCTGGCGGGTGCCGATGCCCAGCGCTTCGGTGAGCCGCAGCAGGTTCGAGGTGTGTGGGTGGTTCCTACTGGCCAACTCGCGGGCTGGCTGACATCGCGGACTGCGCGCATGGATGGGGAGACCATCACCAAACTCTCGACGCGACTCATGACGGAGTTTCCGTCGACCACCACCGATCCCGAGCTCCTCGCGGCGATCGGGCGCGCCACACTGGCGACCAGCAAGGCGCCGCGAGGTGCCATGCGGGCGGGAAGATCGCGAAATGCCATTGACCCTCAACGCGTTTCACGGATAAGCGGCGGCTCGGCAGCAAGGCGATCCTTCGGCAGACGGGCCGCCTCCGTGTTGGGTCGCATTGTCGTTGCCGGGCTCATGGTGGGCATCTTCCTGATCCTTCTCAAGGTCCTCCCGTCGTGGCTCACGTCCGGCGTCGAGCACATGGCCGAGCCGCCAGTTGTGGGCACGCCGTCGGCCCCTGCCACGGAACCTGGTGCGCCGACTGCGGCGGCGAAACCGGCGTCCGGCCTGAAGAAGCAGCCGACTGCCACGCCGACCAAGGCGGCGCCCAAGGCCGTGGCGAAACCCGTAGGTCCACCAGACTGCGCTGATGCCAGCGGGGCGGAGATCGCGAGGATCATTGGCCGGTCGGTAAAGCCCGTCGTCGTCTCCACTGGATGCGCTTGGGGGACAAGGCTTGACGATGCCTCAACGGTGTTGGTGACAATCCGCATGAGCGCCGGACACACGCGTTACGACACTCAGTTGGAGACGTCAATCAAACAGCGGCGCGCGGTGTACGGCACGGCCTACGACGCCAGCTATGACCAGGCGACCGCAGTGTGGATCGCCGCGGGCCAGCCCCTCGGGACGGGCGACCACGCAGTCAAGGCCCGTGCCGACACCTATGTGGTCGTGGCAAGAACAGATCTCGGGATCAGCGATGATCGCGGACGGGCCATGGCGCTGGCTATCGCTGCCGCGGCCAACCGCGACTGAGCTATGACAGGGCATCTGCACGCTTTCTGCTGGTTACAGCCGAATTCTCATACTTTCGGCCGATCCGACAATCGGCCGAACGCCAATACCGAGGGACCAACGGTCCCTACCGCAGGGCGCTGACCTGCACGATTCTGGGCAAGCCCCCCAATTCGGGCATTCAGACGGCCGCATCCGCACAGTCGGCCGACAAAGTCATGGAGGAAAGACGAGATGAGCACGCCCGCGGGCTGGTACCCGCAGAACGACGGCCGCCAGCGCTACTGGGACGGGGAGCAGTGGACCGATCACTTTGCCCCGCTCACCACCGCGGCAGCCGATGCGGCTGCTCCCGCCCTCAGCGCGGGCGTCGCCAAGAGGGCCTGGTTCAAGAAGAAGCGAGTGGTCATCCCGGCGGCGGTTATAGCGCTTGCACTCTTCGGTGCGGCCGTCACTCCGGACGATGCCACGACGCCGGTGTCCGCTTCGACGACGCCGAAGAAGTCGGCGGCCCCCGCAGCGCCCAAGGCGTCACCGTCTTCAACGACCCAGGCGCCTGTTGATCCTGCCGTCGCGAAGGCGGCAGCTGACGCGAAGGCCAAGGCGGATGCCGCGGCGAAGGCCAAGGCTGCGGCTGACGCCAAGGCGAAGGCGGCTGCTGAGGCGAAGGCGAAGGCCGCTGCACTGCTGGCCCCGTACAACGAGACGTACGGATCATTTGCCCCCATCAGTAAGAAGGGCCGCGGGGACGCCATCGTGAAGCTTCCGAAGGGCGCCTTGTCGGGGGTCGTGACGTTCACCCACAAGGGATCCTCGAACGTTGCCGCCTCGGTTCTCGACTCGTCCAACCAGCCCACCGGGGACCTGTTGGTCAATGAGATCGGGAACTACTCGGGTGTCACCGCGTATGGGATGAACGACTTCGGCGGCGACCCCACCAAGATCAAGATCAGTGCTGACGGAAGCTGGACCATTCGCATCGCGCCCGTCTCGTCCGCGCCCGCCCTGCCGAAGTCGGCGACCGGCACGGGGGACAGGGTGTTTCGCTACGACGGGGACAGCTCCGACTGGGCCATCTCCCACAAGGGCTCCTCCAACTTCGCAGTGATCCAGATGGGTGGTCTCATGCCCAACCTGGCCGTCAACGAAATCGGCAGCTACAAGGGCGTCGTGCCGCTCATCGAGGGTCCATCGGTCGTGACGATCACGGCGGATGGCCGCTGGTCCATGGTCAGGAAGTAGGTCGACCACATGAGTATCGAAATTCGTAGCGCTCGGTTTGCAGCTCTGTCGGTCTGTGCCGTCCTTGGTGCGGTCGGCGTAGGAGGCTGCAGCGGAGGCGCATCCGCACCCGCGACCACGGTCACGCAAACCGTCATCCGAGAGACGGTCACGGTCAACCCGTCGGCCGCCGCCGCTCCGGCTCCAGCTGCGGTAGCTCCAGAACCGGCAGCGGCCACCCCGGCCGAGGTCGTGTCGACTCCGGAGACCTTCGCGATGCCGAAGCTCGTCGGAGTGAACCTGCAACTCGCTCAGGACACTCTCCAGAGCCTTGGGTCCTATGTGCTCGACCAGGAGGATGCTTCTGGGTTGGATCGGTTCCAGGTCAATGACGCGAACTGGAAGGTCTGCTCTCAGAAGCCGAAGGCCGGCGCAAAGGTCCCGATCGAGACCGTCGTGCTGCTCAGCTCCGTCAAACTCGCTGAGGACTGTCCATAGCCAAAACCCGCTCGACCCAGCTTTCTTTGTCCAGCTTCGCAACAACCTCAAGGACACGCAAAACGATGGCACGGAACTCAGGACGATTCACTTTCGATGGCGGCGCCGCGACCTACTTCGGTACCGCGATTTTGGGTGTGCTCATCACCGTCTGCACGTTGGGCATCTGCTATCCGTTCGCCTTGGTGCTCACCGAGCGGTGGGGCGTGAAGCACTCCTACATCGACGGACAGCCGTTGGAGTTCACCGGTTCCGCGATGGGCCTCTTCGGCAACTGGATCAAGTGGTTGTTCCTGTCGGTGATCACCCTGGGGATCTACCTCTTCTGGGTCGGCCCCCGCATCGCAGCCTGGAAGTGGCAGCACACTGACTTCGCCGCTTCCCACGCTGGCCAGAGCGGCGTGGCGATGGACGCTCCGTCCCACCACCAGCTGACCCAGTTCTGAGGGTCGGCATGGCGAACGCACCAGCCGGCTGGTATCCCGTCGAAGGCGGGCGACAGCGCTACTGGGACGGCGAAGTCTGGACCGAGCACTTCCACGACGCCGCCCCTCAGTCGTCCGCGCCCCGCGCGGGTGCAACTGCACTCGGTCGGCTCGTCGACACCTCCGCTGTGAGCGACCCCGACGCCATCTGGCGATCCGTGGGGCGGCCCATTTCCGGGATCGGTGCAGGCAGGTTTCGACTGACCGCGCACTACCTCTTCTTCGAGAAGGGCGCCCTGAGGACGGACTCGCAACAGGTCCCGATCTCAGCCGTCGTCGATGTGGATGTGCGTCAGTCGATGACGCAGAAGGCCAGAGGCGTCTTCTCCGTGTTGGTGCACGTCCAACGGACCCACGGGATCGAGGTCGTGACGATGGAGGACATCCCCGACGGCCGTGAGGCCCAACGAATCATCAACGACACGGCTCATCAGGCCCGGCTGGCGGTCCAGAGGAACCAGAACACCCACCGCCACGAGAACACGCATCTCGTGGGACACGTTGGGCAGGTCACCGGGGTCCAGATCCCCGGAATCCCCACGCGGCAGTTGCCGACACAGCCTGTCCAGGCCATCGAGGCCGCGGCGCCGGACCCCATCGATCAGCTGCGTCGGTTGGGTGAGCTCCGTGACGCCGGCATCGTCACGGAAGAGGAGTTCGCCGCTAAGAAGGCCGAGGTCCTGGGCCGCCTGTAGCACCTGCCCGGCGCGGGCGATTTGTCGCTGTACCGGGCCCGGGATGGATACGGTTCCAAGCATGAGCGCTTTGTCCGACAAGTCGACCACCCGTAGCCGCCGTTTCCGGTTGCCACCCGCCCTCGGGCTGATCACGTCAGTGCTCGGGGCGATCGTCATCGTGGCGCTGCTGGCCGGTGCCGTGGGTATGCTCGCCGGTTGGCGGCCCTCGCTCAACCCGTTCGGCGACGAGACAACGGACCGCAGTGGCTCGCCGGTGCTCAGGTCGCTCACTGACATCAGCGAGTACCACGCGGTGACCGGGCACTACGAGACCGTGGTGGACCTCGACAGGGACACGAACCGCCTGCCCGACTGGGTCAGTGGCGAGCGGGTGCTCTATGTCGGCAAGGGCGACGTGGACGCGATCGTGGACTTCGGCGAGCTCGACAAGAGCCGGGTCGTCGTCTCCGAGGACGCCAAGTCGGTGACGATCAAGCTGCCGGCACCCACCGCGGGGAAGCCCCAGCTCGACCTGCAGACGAGTTATGTGGTCAGTCACGAGAAGGGCCTCGTCAACAGGTTCAAGGGGTCGGACCTCGAGCGGCAGGCCCAGCTCAAGGCGATCAGCCAGATGACCACCGCCGCCACCGGTGAGGACCTGCTGACCAACCAGGCCAAGGAGAACACGAGCAAGATGCTTCGCGGCCTGCTCGGCTCGCTCGGCTACACGAACGTCACGATCACCTACGACGAAGACCCGCGCTGACGCGCTGACCCGGGCTAACCCGCGCTGATCGCCCCGACCCACCCTGACCCGCAGGCGCCGGCCCGCGTCCGCAGCTGTTACGTCACGGACGGCGGCGGGAGGGTGACGCCGAACCCGGCCACGGCCAGACGCAACAACACCTGACCCGGCGCCAAGAGATCCGCGATGCGGGCGGCGCTGAGCACTTCGAGCTCTGCCAGCCGCGCGGCATACACCTCCTCGCCCTGGAGCCGCGCCTGCTGGAGCTCGACGGTGTTGTGCCACACCTTCTGTCGCGCCTCGCGCAGGAATCGCTTGGAGGACAAGCGATTCAGCGGTTGCAGCACCCGATCGACGAGAGTCCGCGTCGACACGACCCCCAGCTCGTCGTCCTCGGCGGCGACGCGGCCGGACAGCACGCCGTCGATGCGTTCGTGGTCACGGGCCCGCCGCGCAACGACCAGCGGGTCGGCGAACTCCGCGTCACTGATCACGGCCAACAGAGCCTGCGGCAGGTCGTAGTTGATGTGCGCGTTGATGCCCAGCAACACGTGCCGCAACGCAGGCAGGGACTCAGGCGCAGAGAAGGCCAGCCGCCACGGCCGCGGGACCGAAGGACTGCCCGCGAGGTCGAGGTCGAGCGCGTCCAGGTAGAGGTCGGCGAACACCACGTCCCACCGCTCGACCCACTCCGGGTCCTCGAACTGCGCGTCCGCGATCGCCTTGCCCACGGCCAGCGTCGTCCGGCGATAGGTCTCGAGGAACAGCCGCCGCGCGGTCCTTTCGGGAGGCATCCGGACGAGCCGGGCATCCATGGCCGCAACGACCGTGGCGATGTCGCGCTCGGGCATCTGCACCCCCTGACCGGATGGGCCTGCGCGCTCTAGTATCGGGCTCAGGGCTGGCGGGTGGCCAGCGCTCAAGTKCCGACGGTCGACAGCAACTGCGGCGGCCGCCACAGGCCCGGAAGCAGGTGCGGCGTGGCAAGTCGACACAGTCTCAGTCGCCACAGTCCTCGCGACTTCGACCCCGTCGCCCTCGGGCGCCTCGAGACCCAGGCGTGGGCGAGCTACTACCGACGCGAGTGGGGACCGGCGCTGCGGGCCTTCGTCGGCATGGTCGACCAGGGTTTCGGCCTGGGACCGCGGCTGACCTTCGTCGCGGCGTGGCACGTGCTGCGCGCCAACAAGGCGTGGGCACCGGTGCCGCACAACGATCCTGACGCCGCACGGGCCTCGATGCGGCGGTTCTACCAGCTCGTCCTTGCGCACTCGGACCTGAGCTTCGACCCCCAGCGGGCCTCGGAGCTGGAGGTCGAGTGGTGGCGGGTCCACCGGGCCCACCAGCGCGACGACGCGGCGACCCGCCCCCAGCTCGAACACGCCCTGGTCGAGCTCTACGCCCACGTCTACTCGGCGCCCCGGTCGAGGATGCGCGAAGCCGCCCGATGGCGCGCCGAGGCGATGGACCTCTCGGACGCGTGGGTGGCCGGTGGGTGCGACCTCGCCGACCCGCGACTGGCCGCCGAACGGCGCGCGCTGGTGGCCTCCTACGCGGCCCTGCTCGACTCCGTCTCGCGGGTGCCGGCATGACTCGCGACGACCGCCTGCTCACCACCACCCGCGCCCTCGCCGCGTTCATCGCGCCCTTCCTGCTCGTGGCCTTCGCCCTGCTCTACGGCTTCCCCGGCGAGACCGCCCGGCTCTGGTCGTGGCCCATCCAGGCCCAGATGACCTCGATGCTCCTGGCGTCGGCCTACCTCGGCGGCTGCTACTTCTTCCTGCGCGTGCTCCTCGTCGAGCGCCACTGGGCAGCCGTGCGTGCGGGCTTCGTCTCGGTCGCCCTGTTCGCGACGCTGCTCGGGGTCGCCACGATCGTGCACTGGGACAAGTTCGCCCACGCGAAGGTCGCCTTCTGGCTCTGGGCCGCCCTCTACTTCACCGCCCCCTTCCTCGTGGTGGCGGCCTGGCTCACCAACCAGCGGTATGCCGCTCAGCCGGCTCCCGACGCCTCTCGCCTCGGGCGCGTGACCCGTCGGTTCGTGGCCGACCTGGGAGGGCTCGCCCTTGTCACCGGACTGGTCCTCTTCGCCGCGCCGGCGTGGGCGATCACCGTCTGGCCGTGGCCGCTCACCCCGCTGACTTCTCGTGTTGTCGGTGCGACGTTCTGCCTGGGCGCGGCCGGGCTCTGGGTGCTGGTCGACGACCGGTGGGAGGCAGTGCGGCTGATGCGGCGCGTGCAGCTCGTGATGTTCGCCCTGGTCCTCGTGGCCGTGGTGCGGGCGAGGGACGAGTTCTTCACGGACCGTCCGCTGACCTGGGTGATGGGAGTGGGCTTCGTCGGGCTGTTCGCGGCCTCGATCGCCTCAGCGGTGCGGGACCCGGACCGTCAGGCGAGTCGGGGTCGACACGAACGCCCCCGCGCACGGTCGGCCCGGTCTCTGTCCAGCAAGTAGCGGTCGCCCAGCGCAAAGGCGCCCAGCGCAAAAGACGGACCAGCGCCCTCGAGGACAGACCGGCGTCCTCAGGCGAAGTCGGCCAGGTCCATGCCCAGCTGCGAGAAGCTGTAGAGGGCGATCGCGAAGTAGAACGTCCGCGCGGCGAGGGTCCCGGCCGGCGAGGACGCGATCGGGCGGTGGAACAGTCGGCGCACCGGGAGCAGGACGGCGATAATCGCGGCGACGATCGGGACGAATGCCCAGAGTGGGTTGGCCACAATCAGCACGAAGAGCGCCAGCGGCAGGACCCACGCCGTCTTGCCTCGGCGCGTCCACGAGTCCCGGTCCGCGACCTTGTCGACCAGGGTCGCGACGCCGTAGCCGAAGAGGAACGGCAGGGCGAGGAAGAGCCCGAGGGCCAGGGCCTGCGGCTTGAGGACGTGGAAGTCGATGCCGTCGTAGTGGATGGTCCCGGACCCGCCGATCGCGGCACTGGTGAGGGCGACCGTGAACCGGCGAAAGCCGGGCGACCCGATCAGCCACGGCGCCACCGCGATGTAGGCGGCCGCGCCGATCACTCCGAAGGCGGCCCCGAGGACGGCAAGGTTGTAGGTGCCGGACAACGTGAAGCGTCCGATGATGAAGTCGTCGTCGCTGCGCACGCCCCGCACGTAGTCGGGGGAGGTGACGCGGAGCACGAACATGGCGAGCCGGCTGCCGAGCCCGATGCACACCAGGCCCCACCCCATGCCCACGACCCCCACGACGCGGAGGGTCTCGAGCAGCTCTTCGAGGTACGTCGGGGTGTGCTGGTCGTCCCACCGCCCGTCGACGGCGAGAGTGCTGGCCATGATGTCCCCTCTCCGTGAGGCCGCTCGTCCCACGCTAGGGGCAACGGGCGCACGCTCGGGTCGGCCATAGTGCGTAGCGAGACGGACGCGCGGTCCACGCGTCCCCGAGGGGCGGACCCAGCCACGCGGCATACGTCCCGTATTGCCCGAAAGCGCCTCAGGGTCACCCCTGACGAACCCCTGAGACCCACCTCACCTACACCGAAAACCGTTGTACGACAGCATGACCGCGGCTTACGGTGGAACGGATCTGCGCCGAGCTGGGAGGTGCGACACCGGGTAGGGGAGAGGCGACAGCGATGGCACAGACACGGATCGGGGACGTCGGGCGGTTGGCGTGGTTCCCGTCATCGAAGGTGACCAAGTGGTTCGTCCTCGTCTTCTGGCTGGCCGTGCTGGCCGCGGCGTTCGGACCCGCGGGGAAGCTGCAGGGCGCGCTCAACAACGAGGCCGTGGCATGGCTGCCGGCCGACGCCCAGTCGACCCAGGTGGTCAAGCAGATCGAGGCGTTCCAGAGCAAGAACGAGTTCCCGGCGGTCATCGTCTACGAGCGGCCCGCCGGGCTGACCCCGGCGGACACCCAGTCGGTCACCGAGCAGGTCGCCAAGTTCAACGCCCTCGAGCCGGTCAAGAACGACTCCGTGGGCCCGATCCCGTCGCAGGACGGCAAGGCGCTGCAGGTGATAGTCCCGATCGATGCGGGCGATGCCGGGTGGGACTCGCTCGGCGCGACCGTCAAGGACCTGCGCGCGATCGCCCAGGACCGTCCGGACGGGCTGTCGATGCTGGTGACCGGTCCGGTCGGCTTCTCCGCGGACTCGTCCGAGGCGTTCTCGGGCATCGACGGCAAGCTGCTCTACTCCGCGATGACCGTCGTCATCATCATCCTGCTGCTGACCTACCGCAGCCCTGTCCTGTGGCTCATCCCGGTCCTCTCGGCGGGCACCGCCCTCTTCGTCGCCCAGGCCGTCATCTACTTCCTCGCCAAGGACGACACGCTCACGGTCAACGCGCAGAGCTCGGGCATCCTCACCGTGATCGTGTTCGGCGCGGGGACCGACTACGCCCTGCTGCTCGTCGCCCGCTATCGAGAAGAGCTGCGCCGCCACGAGGACCGGCACGAGGCGATGGCCTTTGCGCTGCACCGCGCCGGGCCCGCCATCTTCGCCTCGGGCGCCACGGTCATCGCCGGCATGCTCTGCCTGCTCGTCGCGACGATGAACTCCACCAAGGGACTGGGGCCGGTCGCCGCCATCGGCGTCGCCGTCGGCCTGCTGGTCATGCTGACGCTGCTGCCCGCGCTGCTCGTCGTGTGTGGGCGCTGGATCTTCTGGCCGGTGCGGCCGTCCTACGGCTCCGACGACCACGCCCGTGACGGCTTCTGGGCCCGCATCGGCGCCCGGATCGCGCGGGCTCCGCGGCGCACGTGGGTGGTCACCTCGCTGTTGCTGGCCGTGGCCTCGCTCGGCGTCCTGCAGCTCAACGCGGTCGGGCTGCAGAACAAGGACGCGTTCTACGGCACACCGGAATCCGTCGTGGGAGAGCAGGTCCTGGCCCGGCACTTCCCAGCCGGCTCCGGTTCCCCTGTCATGATCCTCGCCAACGCCGACCAGGCCGCCACGGTCGTGACCACCCTGAAGTCGGTCGAGGGTGTCTCCTCGGTCGCCGACCCGGTGACGAAGGGCAACCTCTCGCTGATCCAGGCGACCCTCACGGATGCGCCCGACTCCGACGCGGCCACCCAGAGCGTCGACCGGATCCGCACCGCCATCGCCGAAGTCCCCGGGGCCGATGCGATCGCCGGTGGTGACACGGCTACCCGTGCCGACACCCTGCGCGCGTCGGCCGACGACAACGTGCGGATCATCCCGCTCATCCTCGCCGTCGTGCTGCTGATCCTCGTGCTGCTGCTGCGTGCGATCACCGCGCCCCTCATCCTGATCGGCACGGTCGTCCTGTCCTACGGTGCGGCAATGGGCCTGTCGGCGCTGATCTTCCGGCACGTGCTGGGCTTCGCCGGGGCGGACTCGTCGTTGCCGCTGTTCGTCTTCGTCTTCCTCGTCGCGCTCGGGATCGACTACAACATCTTCCTCATGACGCGCGTCCACGAGGAGGCCAAGGAGATCGGCACGCGACGTGGTGCCCTCGTCGGGCTCGCCGCGACCGGTGGCGTCATCACCTCGGCCGGACTGGTCCTCGCGGGGACGTTCGCCGTGCTGGCAACCCTGCCGGTGGTCACCTTCGCGGAGATCGGGTTCGCCGTCGCCCTCGGCGTCCTGCTCGACACGCTCGTGGTCCGCTCGGTCCTGGTGACGGCGCTGAACCTCGACGTGCGCGGGCGGATGTGGTGGCCCAGTGCGCTGTCCAGGCGCGACGCCTCGCTCGACGCGGGGACGCCGACCGCCGCGGAGGAGCCTGAGGCCACGCAGGACACGCTCCAGCCCGCCCACTGAGCAAGGTGAGGTAGGCCGCGGGGCCCGGCCCCGCGGCATACCCCTGCTTTGGTTGTGGGCACGGGCGTCGGTGAGCCGCGCGAACGGCTCGCGTAACCCCGGGGCTGTGCGTCGCGTTAACGGTTCACCTACTGCTCCGTGGAGGAACCATGCTTCGCACGTCCCACCGCGTCACCAAGGCCGCGCTCACCGGCGCGACCGCCCTGGCCCTGGTCGTCTCCGGCGGGTATGCCGCGGGTGCGGCTTCCGCGACCACCGTCACCCTCCCTGCTGTTGACGGAGGGGGAGGCACCCCGGGCCTGGCCCGGCTGCTCGACAACGGCACCCCGAGCGGGCGCGCGATCGCGACGTTCGACGGCATACCCACAGCCACCCAGGTGACCGCCCTCAAGGCGCTCGGCCTCACCGTGCAGCCGATGAAGCGGCTGCCGCTCGCGCTGGTGAGTGGCACGGTGGCTCAGTTCCGGTCGGCGGTGACCACGGGCACGGCGAACGACGTGTACCCCGACGAGAACATCGAGCTGCTCGACACCACCTCATCCGACGCGATGGGCGGAGCCGCTCTGCGGGCCAAGGGGCTCACGGGCAAGGGCGTCACCGTCGGGGTTGTCGACTCCGGTTGCGACGCAACGCATCCCGACCTCGCGCACCGCGTGAAGCACAACGTCTCGCTCGTCAGTGGTGAGTACGCCAACCTGCCCGCCGACTCCTCGACCACACTCGTCGTGCCGGCTGACCAAGGGCCGTACTCGAACACCGATCTGGGGTCGGGGCACGGCACCCACGTTGCGGGCATCATCGCGGCCGACTCGAGCTCGGTCACGGATGGCTCGCGCTACGGCGTGGCACCCGACGCGGAGCTGGACTGCTTCGCGATCGGCGCGGTCCTGTTCACGACGGCCGTCGTGACCGCCTATGACTACATGCTCGACCAGCCCGACCTGCTCGGCATCGACGTCGTCAACAACAGCTGGGGCAACTCCTACCGCCAGTTCGACCCGCGCGACCCGGTGGCCGTCGCGACGAAAGCCGTTGTGGACCAAGGAGTCACGGTCGTCTTCGCGGCCGGGAACTCGGGTTCCGAGAACGCCGAGCTGAGCCTCAACCCGTTCAGCCAGTCGCCCTGGGTGATCTCGGTGGCGGCGGGTTCGGTGGACCGTCACCGTGGTGACTTCTCGTCGAACGGCCTCACGCACGACAACTCGCAGCCGACCGGGATCACGGCCGGTGGCCACACTGTCTACACCGGGGACCGCATCGGCCTCGTGCACCCCGACGTGACGGCGCCGGGCGTCGACATCTCCTCGACGTGCGACACGACCGGCACCGTCGTCGGCCCGTGCCCGCCTGGGGAGAACACCACCGCGTCGGGCACGTCCATGGCGTCGCCGCACATCGCGGGGGCGGCGGCGGTGCTGAAGCAGGCGAACCCGGCCCTGACCCCCGACCAGGTGCGGCTCGCGCTGCAGGCCACGGCCAGCCCGGTCACGAACGACGACGACACCGGCACGCTGCCGTTCTGGCAGATCGGCTACGGCTACGCGAACCTCGACAAGGCCGTCGCCCTGGTCAGCAGTCGCAGCTGGGCCAAGGACCTCGCCCGCGCCAGCGCGCAGGCTGACGCCCGTGTCCTGGCCGAGGACGGCTGGAAGGTCGCCCGCGGTGACTTCTGGACCTACGACAGCCCGCGCGCCACGGTGGGCGGCACGGACAGCCACACCTACACCGCACCGGTCGCGGCGGGTGTCACGTCACTCAAGGTGTCTCTGTCGCACCCCTCTCTCGCGGCGGTCGGCATCAACGGCACGAGCTACACGGTCACGGTGAAGGACCCCTCGGGGGCCGTCATCGGCACCTCGACCGAGTCCTTCACCGCAGGGGCCGGCACGGCGACCGTCCAGGTGCCTGTCACGGCGGCCGGCACGTACACGTTCGACGTCGTCGGCAACTACGCAGTCTCCGACCCCGACACGCTCGACTCCGACAGCGTCGGCGGGCGGATGGTGACGCTGCACGTGGCCCAGCTGCAGAAGGGCTGAGCCCGCTTCGGGCTGAGCTGCCGGGCTGAGCCGGCTGCGGGCTGGCTCCAGTCCGCGAGGACAAGGGCGCGGTATGCCGGGTGGGCGACCACTCGGCATACCGCGCCTTGGCATGCGCTGGGGGGGCGACGAGGCGATGCGGCGCGCGGTCGGCGCAGTGGTGGGGGGCTGCGGCGACGAGGCGATGCGGTGATCGGCGATGCGGCGATGAGGCGCGCGGTCGGCGAAGTGGTGGGGGACTGCACTGTTTCGCTCTGAGCCGAATGTTGTCCACATCCGGGTGCCAGGGGCGCGGCGCCGGCCCTGATTCGGCCGACCCGTGGAGGGGTGGTGCCGATATGGCGCCGTATCGGCACCGTATCGGCGCCGTTGCGGAATGCTTGGCCATCTGGTCGAAAAGTGTTGAGCAGCAAGCGAATTCGTGATCGCGGTCCTTGGTTGGGCTGTCAGTGGATCCCTCTAACGTTGGGGTCATGGCAATCGCACCCGATGGCACGACGCGAGGACGGGCACCCCACGCCCGGCCGGTGCTGGATGCTGCCCGGGAGTCGCGCGATGCGTTGGCCGACGCCGGGGCGGGGCAGCTGTGGGTGTTGTCGGACGGCGAGGTCGAGGAGGCCATGACCATCCTCGGCCAGCTCCATGCGAGCACTGAGGCGCACCTGGCGGCGGTGCTGGCGGAGGCGAAGTCCCGTGGGCTCGGGGTGGGCGAGGGGTGGGGTGCTCAGGACTGGGCGCGGATGCGGGCGCCGGGGTTGAGTCCGCGACTGCTGTCCGATCTGGACACGGTTGCGGGCGCCTCCGGTGAGCTGCGGCTCGCCGGGGTGCAGGAAGCCGTCGCCGAGGGACGGGACCCGGAGGCGACCAATGCGCTGCCGGTGGGCAAGGCGGCAATGCTGGTGCGGTTCCACGAGGGTGTCCGGGGCATGGCCGATCCGTCCCAGCTGGAGGACGCCACCCAGCACCTTCTGCAGGGGGCCCGGGGCCATGGCGCGATGTCAGAGAAGTCGCTCGCGATCGGGGTGCGCTGGACGGCCGACATGATGCGACCGGACCGGTTGATCGAGCACGAGGCGGAGGTGAAGCGCGCGCATCGGTCCTTCGTGAAGGGCAAGGGCCCGATGGGGATGTGGCGCTACACGATGCTGCTGGACGCCGAGGGCGCCGCGATCGTCGACGCCGCTGTCGATGCGCTGGCGAAGCCGCAGCCCGACCCTGAGACGAAGGAGCGGGACCCGCGTACGCCGAGCGCGCGCCGGGCGGACGCGGTGGTCGAGCTGGTGCAGCGGGCCGTGAGCGCCCCGGAGGGTGTGCCCCGCCAGGCCAAGACCAGCCTGGTCGTGACCATCGGCCTGGCCGAGCTGCAGCAGACCTGTCGTGGGGCTGGCCTCACGGTGGAGGGAGAACCCCTGTCCATCGAGACCATGCGGCGGCTGGCCTGCGATGCCGAGATCATTCCCGCCGTGCTGGGTTCCGACGGCGAGATTCTCGAGCAGGGCCGGGCCGTGCGGCTCTACACGCCTGCCCAGATTCGCCACCTGTGGCTGCGGGATCGGCACTGCACGTTCCCGGGCTGCACGAAGCCCGCGACCTGGTGCGACGCGCACCACCTCATTCACTGGGCCGACGGCGGCCCGACCGACATCGACCACGGCGCGCTCCTGTGCCAGAGACACCATACGATCGTGCACAACAACCGCTACGCCGGCGAGGTCGTCACCGGACCGAACGGCCCGTTGGTGCGGTGGGACCTCACACCCGGGTCCTACGACGTTCAGCTCGAGGACTGGCGCGCCAGCCACCCGACTGAGCAGGGTGACGAGTGCGTCGACGCGAGCAACGAGTCCCTCGACCGGGGTGAGGAGTCCATGGGCGGGGATGGTGAGTGGGTCGACCGGGGTGACGAGTCAGTCGACCGGGGTGACGAGTCAGTCGACCGGGGTGACGAGTCCGTCGACTGGGGTGACGAGTCAGTGGGTAGCGGTGACGAGCCCATCGGCCGGGGTGACGAGCCCCTCGACCGGGGCGACGAGTCTGTCGACAGGGGTGACGAGTCCGTCGACCTGCAGGGCAGATCACCACCCCGACCATGAACCTGCTTCGCACCCCGCACGTGCGTGCGGGGTGCGAAGCATGCCTACGGGCAGGCCCGATCGGTCACATGCCGGGGACGGGCTGGGCCTCGTGCACCTCGATGGTGCAGCCGCCGGGCATGTTGAGGTGCGGGTGACCCTGGGCGAGGGCGAGGGCCGCATCCAGGTCGGCGGCTTCGATGATGCTGTAGCCGGCGACCTCGCGGGTGCTCGGGGAGGTGCCTTCGGGAGTGACCTGGACGCCGCCCGCGAGCGGGGTGCCGAAGTCGACCATGCCGTCGCCGACGCGGCCGGCCCACTCCATCCACTGGCCCATCACTGCTTCCATCTCGGCGGGGTCTGCCGGCGCAGCCTCGGCGGGCGTGGTCGGTGCGTGGTAGATGAACAGGAACTTGCTCATGACTGGTTCTCCTTGGAATGCGGCGCTGCCGCGGTTGACGAGGGTGATGGTGTGCGGTTGTGGGGAGTGGTGAAGCGCCCGAAGGTGACAGGCGGTCAGGCGGGGCACTGTCCGCCGGAACCTGCGGGGTCGTGATGAGCCAACGTCGCGTCCATGACGCGGCCCGCGTACGGACAGGGATCAGGCGGGGCGTGGATCGCGATGGGGTCCGATGTGGCCCGCGTGCGGACAGCGATCAGGCGGGGATGCGGGTGCGCCCGGCGTAGGCGGCGAACCGCTCGACCGCATCGGCGTCCGCCGCTGGCGTCAGCTCCTCGGCGAACGAGCTGCCCCGCCCCTGCGCGATGACGTCGCGCGTGAGGTCGTGGATGTAGCCGGCCACCTCGTCGGAGACGTGCAGGTCCTGACCCGAGGCCTGGGCGAGGTCCCATCCGTGCAGCAGGAGCTCGAGCGGCAGGATGCTGGCGAGGAACATCGCGGGGATGTCCGCGCCACCGTGGCCCGCGACGGTGCCGTCGAGGTCGATCCCGCGCCACGCGTCGATCGCCTGCGCGGCGAGCACCGACACCTTGTCCTCGAGCGATCCCTGGGCGGGGATGGTCAGGGTCGCGCCCGCCATGCCGCCCAGCTGCACGAGGGAGCCGAGCAGGTGGTCCGCGAGCTCGTGCGCGGTGAAGTCGGCGCACGGCGTGGGCTTCGGGCGGTCGGCCGGCGTGAGGTTTCGCAGCACGGGCTGGATGGCGGCCAGGGCTGCCTCGGCCGCGACGAGCGGAGTGAGGTTCTCGGGTGCCCACGCCCACTCGTCCGCTCCGGCGTCGCCGGTCGCGGCGAGGCGCTCGAGGCGCTCGAAGTAGTGGTTCCAGCCCTCTGCGTGCATCGCGGCCTGCGCCTCGGTGAGGCCCTCGTGCACCAGCGTCACCCGCGAGCCCTCCGGAACCGGCTCGATGGTCACCGTGACGGTGGAGGCGTCCTTGGGCAGGTCGGGGTTGGCGTCCCAGCCCCAGCCGAACACGAGCCTGCGGCCGGGCTCGACCTCGTGGTAGGTGCCCTCGGCGACGTGGCCGGGCGTGACCGTCCACTGGTAGGAGCCGCCTGCGCGCAGGTCGACGGTCGCCGACACGGTCTGCCAGCGACGCAGCCGCTCGGGCTCGGTGATCAGCGCGAACGCCTCGTCGGGGGAGACAGGCAGTACGGCGGACTTCGTGAAGCTCATGGGGTTCCCTTCATCTGGTGCGCGTCAGCGACGAGCAGGTCGAGTTCGGACGTCCAGAACCGGTCGATCTCGGCCTGCAACCGCTGCAGCCCGCTCGGCACGACCCGGTAGGTCCGCGTGCGTCCGACCTTCTCGGCCTCCACCAACCCAGCCTCGGCGAGGACCAGCAGGTGCTGGCTGATCGCGGACCTGGTCACCGGAAACTCGCCGGCCAGGTCCGTGACGCCCCGTGGCCCGCGGGCCAGGAGCTGCAGGATCCGGCGGCGGGTCGGCTCGGCGGCGGCGGAGAGAGGATCATTCACAACACCCAATACGTTAGTCGTCACTAACGCATTCTGTCCAGTGGGCACCATCTGGACGCGGGCTGGCGGATGCTCGGCCTGGCGGGTGGATCTGGTGGGTCCGGTGGGTGCTCGGCCTGGAAGGTGGGCCTGTCAGGGAAGTGTCAGGAACTGGCCGAGGAACGCCCTGGCCGCCGGGGTGTCGAGCCGGTAGCTCCACACGGTCGTCTCGCAGTCGAAGCCGGCGTTGAGGTGACGGGTGATGGCGCCGACGACCTCACGTCCGCCCACGGTCACGATGTTGGGCCCGCCCGAGTCGCCGTAGCAGGCCCCGCCGTTCTTCTGCTGCGACACCATGAAGCCCGGCTGCAGCGTCTGGAACTCCAGGAGGGTCGTGCGGCGCTCGTTGGCGAACGTGAAGATGCGCGGTCGCTCCACGTTCACGGCGCCGTAGCCGACGATGCGGATGGGGTCGTGCGCCTCGAGCTGGCCACTCTTCTGGAAGGTGACGAGCTCGTCCAGCTTGGGCAGGTTCATCGGGGTGCGGTCGGTCACCGGCGCCGACAGGACGATCACACCGACATCGTGCGCATCACTGCTCGGGGTCGAGCCAACTGCGGTGTTGTGGTGGGCAGTCCCCGTCAGCGTCGGCGAGGCGTCAGTGACAACAGGGTCGAAGCTCACCATCGCGGGATCGCCGTCCGGGATCCTGAAGATCCCGAAGCAATGCTGTGCCGTGACGAACACCGTCGGTGCGGCCAGGAAGCCGCTGCACCGGGCCTGCAGGTGCCCGAGGTCGTCGACCTGGACCAGTGCACCAGTGCTCCGGTGGGTGGTGTCAAGAGTTCCGTTGACGATCGCCGCCGCGGGGGAGGCGGTCAGGGTGAGACCGGCGCAGAGCATGGCGCCGAGGGTGGCACAGACGGTGACCAGGGCAGCGGGACGCTTCATGGCGGGCTCCTCCGGCGACACCGGCGAGGGCAGGTTCCCTCGGGCCCTGCCGCCGCCCCCGACCGTACGCCGACAGGGTTCACCGCCGCCTCCCACCAAGTGCGTAGGTGCGCCTTGACTCGGGGACCTTTGCCCTCGGCATACCCGACTTGGTCTGGGTTGGTCAGGGTTGCTCTGGTCCGGGTTGCGCTGGTCCGGCTCGGGACGGCGTGGTCTGGCATTGGCCCTCAGCGGGCGGAACGCAGGATGGCGACGGCGTCGCCGACCGGGCCGAGGTGGCCGAGCTTGTCCGGGTTGACGATCGAGCGGATCCCGATGATCTCGCCGTCGGCGAACTCGAGGGCCCAGACGCCGAGGATCCGATCCTGGTCGTCGACGTAGATGGCTCCGGGGTCGCCGTTGATCTCGACCGGCCGCATCGACACCTGGGGGAACCGAGCCAGCGCCCGCAGCCAGTTGGTCAGGGTGTGGGCGACCCGGCTGCGACCGCTCAGGGACCGGGCCAGGGCAGGGACCTTGCCGCCACCGTCGCCGGTCAGCGTGACGTCGTGGGCGAGCAGTGCCTCGAGGCCGGCGAGGTCGCCGTGTTCGGCGGCCGCGAAGAACTTCGTCGCCAGCTCGCGCTGCTGCTCACGGGTGGTCTCGAACCGCGGTCGGCGTGCCTTGACGTGCTGTCGGGCGCGCGTGGCGAGCTGGCGCACGTTGTCCTCGGTCTTGCCCACGATGTCCGTGATCTCGGGGTAGCCGTAGCCGAACACGTCGTGCAACAGCAGCACGGCCCGCTGCTCGGGGGACAGGCTTTCGAGCAGCACCAGCATCGCCAGCGACAGCGAGTCGGCGGTCTCGGCATGCTTGGCGGGGTCGTCGGCGGCGTCGGTGACGATCGGCTCCGGCAGCCACTCACCGACGTAGCGCTCGCGACGGGCCCTGGCGGAACGCAGCTCGTTGATCGCCAGCCGCGTGGTGATGGTGGCCACGAAAGCGCGGGGCGACGCGATGATCTCACCGGCGTCGAGGGACTGGTGCACCCGCAGCAACGCCTCCTGCACCACGTCCTCGGCCTCGGACACGCTGCCGAGCATGCGGTAGGCGATGGCGAAGGCGGTCGGACGCAGCTCGTCGAGCAGTGCCTCCCGATCGCTCGCGGGGCCTCCTGCGCTCACGTCGCCGCGTCCGTTCACGTCACTGTCCGCCTTCACGTCACTGTCCGCCTTCACGTCACTGTCCGCGTTCACGTCAGGGCCGGCGTTCACGTCACCTCCTGCTCACGGTGCCGGGTGCCCTCAGCATGTCGCGGAAGCCGTCGCGCCAGCTCGGGTGCGCCGGGCTCCAGCCGAGCTCGCGCCTCGCCTTGGCGTTGGACGCACCCCGCAGCTCGGTCATCATCACCGCTCCGATCTCACCGGTGAGCAGCCGCCCCACGAAGCGAGGCACGTGCATCGGCTTCTTGGCACCCAACGTACGCGCCAGGGCGGGCAACCACTCGGCCACCGGCGCGGGTTCGTCGTCGACCACGTTGTAGACCCCTCGACGGCCGTGGTCGATCGCCGCGACCGTCGCCTCCGCGGCATCCGCGATGTGGATGAACGACCACACGCCGCCACCGTCACCCACCACGGGGAACTTGCGCTGACGGACCGCCTCGGTCTGCTCGCCGTCGGGTCCGAGCGAGGTGCCCGGTCCGTAGAAACCGCCGTAGCGCAACACGATTCCCTCGGTCCACGTGGCAGCGAGGACGGCGTCCTCGACGTGGAGGATCGCCGCAACCGTCTCGCGCATCTCCTTGGCCGGCCCGGCTCCGAACGGATCCTCCTCGGTCTTGACCAGACCTCCCGTGCGTTCGTATGCCGCGAAGAAGCTCTGCGCGACGAACCGCTTCACGCCGACGGCCTGGCCGGCCGAGAGGAGGTGGTCCGTGCCCTCGGTCCGCAGCCGGTTGGTCGTCGCGAACGCGCGGTCGAAGTGCCGCAGGTCCATCGGGCCGATCGAGGTGAGCTGGTGGACGATCACGTCCGGCTGCACCCGGCCCACCGCCTCGGCCACCTGGTCGGCATCGAGCGCGTCGGCGACCACCGGGCTGGCACCCAGGTCGCGCAACAGCTGCTGCTTGGAGGCGTCGTGCGTCATGCCGTACACCTCGTGGCCCGCCTCGACCAGCCGTGGCACGAGCTGGCGGCCGATGGCTCCGGTGGCTCCTGCGACGAAGATCCTCATCACTCACTCCCTTGTCGATACCTGTGACCTCTACCCATCAAGACAAGACAGCCTTCCGGCGTGTGACAGCTGATCAGGCGTCCTGGGCGGGGGTGTCCCCATCGCTGCGCAGGCGCTGGTTGTCCCGCATCAGGTCGGAGTTGCGCGCCCGCAGGCTGCGGTTGCGCGAGGTGAGGTCGGCGTTGTCGTCCTGGAGCTCCAGCACCATGGCCACAGCCGTGAGGGGAATCCCGGACTCGGCCAGCTCGCTGATGCGGGCGATTCGAACGAGATCGGCGTCGCTGTACCGGCGCGTGCCGCCCACGGTGCGTTCCGGCCGGACCAGACCTCGCTCCTCGTACAGGCGCAGCGTCGGGATTGGCAGGCCCGCGAGGTCGGCCGCGACCGAGATCGTGTAGAGCGGGCGGTCCGAAGGACTCGCAGCAATGCTCATACGATCCTCGGCCGAGGGCTTGACAAATGCTGTGTCTCAGATTTACAAAATCTATAGACCATGACTGAGATCCTAGCCGATCGAAGTCGGTCAGGAAAGAACCCTCACAACACTGGAGGTGGTTGAGATGCTCATGCGGACTGACCAGTTCCGCGAGCTGGACCAGCTGGCACAGCAGGTATTCGGGACGATGGCTCGTCCCACCGTGATGCCCATGGACGCCTGGCGCCAGGGCGACGTGTTCGTCGTCGAGTTCGACCTTCCCGGCGTCGAACCGGGCTCGATCGACCTCGACGTGGAGCGCAACGTGCTGACCGTCAGGGCCGAGCGCGATCGGCTCTCCGACGAGGCCGAGACGATCGCGACCGAGAGGCCGCGCGGCGTGTTCAGCCGCCAGCTCTTCCTTGGCGACAGCCTCGACGCCGACCGGGTCGAGGCCGCCTACCGGGACGGGGTGCTCCGGTTGACGATCCCCGTCGCGGAGCAGGCCAAGCCCCGCAAGATCGAGATCACCTCGGGCGAGCGGCGACAGCACGCCATCTCCGCCTGACAGCTCGCGCCGCCGAGGTCTCGTGCCGCGGAGATTGTCCCCGTCGACCTGGGTCGGCGGGGACAACGCTGTCTCTTGCGGCCCGCCGCCCTCGATCGTCAGGCGGTCCGGGCGGCCTCTTGGCTGCGGTCGGCGGCGGAGACGGGCCGACGGGTCAGCAGGGGCACGTCGGAGCGGCGCGGCAGCCACCGCACTGCGGCAGCGGTCGTGGGGTTGGACCCGTACGCGAGCATGGCCAGGAAGACGCCGTAGACCGGCAGGTGGCCCACCAGCTCGGTCTGGCCGAACAGGACCAGGGTCGCGTTGAACGGCACCATCGCGACCAGCACCGCGACCTGCGGCAGCGCCCCGGACAGCACGAGCAGACCGAACAGCAGCTCGATGCTCCCGGCGATGACGACGAACACGTCAGTGGGGACGTGCAGTCCGACGAGGCTGACCACGTTGAGCGCCGGGTAGTGCTCGAGCGTCTCGCGCGCCATCGCCGGGTTGGTGAACTTCTCGGTGAACGCCAGTGCGATCAGGGCGACCCCCACGCCGGCCCGCAGCGCGAGCAGCGCCCACCTCAGCTGGGCGTCGGACAACGTGGTGGCGCCGTGACGGTTCGCACCGGCTGGCGCGATCACGAGGAAGGCCGCGACGGCCGCGATGTTGGCGGACTCCAGGAGCGCCATCGGCCCGGTGAACGCGGCCATGATCGGCCCCAGCGCCAGGGTCAGGGCAGCCGCCGGGCGCTGCTGGAACCCGGTGATGAGCCACACGCCGAGGGTGGCCTCGAGCAGCAGGAGGATGCTGCCGCCGGTCGAGTGCAGGTCGTCCACGGTAGGCGTGACGAACGCGCCCGACGCCGCCAGCGCGAGCAGGGCCACACCGAGGTGCACCCCGAGCAGGCGCGGTACCCAGGGGACCAGTCGTCCGACACCACGAAGCACGGGAAGCTCGGGCCGGTCGAAGCGTCGCGCCACCCAGCGCCACACCACGGTGACGACGACCACCGCGACCGTCAACGCCAGCGGCAGCGGCCGCAGGAAGAAGCCCCAGTCGGCGGGCGCGGAGTCGACGAACCAGCGTTCGTGCGTGGGAAGGGCCGGCGCGGGCAGGGCCAGGACGTGGACCATGGTGACAATTCTCCAGGGAGTCGATGTGGGCTGGGACGCGGGGTGGTGCGCGGGGGTGGTGTGCGCCGTGGTGTGCGCCGTGAGGCGGGGAAGGGGCGCAGGTCATCCCGGCCGGCCACGTTGACGGCCTACCGAACGTACGGCGCGGAACCGCATCGCACCCGGGCCCTAGGTCCCGCTTTCGACCGGCACGACGCTGCGGGCGGGCGGTACGTCACGGGCGGCACATCACGGGCGGCACATCGGCGGCGGCTGGTCACGGGCGGCTGGCCCTCCACGGCTACGGCATCCGGCGTACGCGCCACGTCACCCTTCGGCGGGATCCGGCCGTGGAGGAGCCCACCTAGCGTCGAGGGGCGCCGAGGCCGACACCCGGTCCGCGCGAGAGATTCCCACGAGGATGAGGAGAACCCGATGAGACTTGCCCGCATCGCTGCTGGTGCAGCCCTGGCTCTGGCCGCCGCCACGGCGCTGCCCGCCGGCTCAGCCTCCGCCGAGGAGCTTCCACCGCCGGAGATCGCCTGGGTGGGGGAGCAGGTGGTGGCCAACGGCAGCGACGCCTACATCCAGGCCAAGTTCCGGTGCTGGGGTGGGGAGACCGGCACGCACCTGTGGGCGTCGATCAAGCAGGGCGGCCCCGACCCGACCGCTGAGGGGTCCGGCATGACCTCGGACGCCTGGTACGACACGAACTACCAGTACGCCAACGACCCCGCAGGACAGACGATCCAGTGCGATGGCAAGTGGCACGTCAACCGGTTCACGGTCAAGCTCGTCGACCACCCGTTCGGCACCGGCTACGTCTCGGGTGAGCTCGCCAACGGCGCAGCCTGGGTGCAGTTCTGCGTCTTCGACTCCAGTGCGACGGACGACAACTTCCCGACCGGGTTCGCCTACAACTACGGCTGGCGGACCGTGATCGCCCAGCACTGACGCAGCCAGACCCAAGCACGCAGGCAGCCGAGCAGGTATGCCGGGTGGTGACCACCCGGCATACCTGCTCGTGCGTGCGCGGGCAGCGGGTGGGCAGTTCCTGGGCAGTGGGTGGGCAGTGGATGGTCAGGGTGGGGGCTGGGTGGGAGCGGCTGGGGCGATTCGCACCGTGACGGGCCGCGGCATACGGTTGAAGCATGGACTACCGATACCTCGGCAACAGCGGACTCAAGATCTCCGAGATCACCTACGGAAACTGGCTCACCCACGGCTCCCAGGTCGAGAACGACGTCGCGGCGCAGTGCGTGGCTGCCGCGCTCGACGCGGGCATCAGCACCTTCGACACCGCGGACGTCTATGCCAACACCAAGGCGGAGACCGTCCTCGGCGAGGCGCTCAAGGGCGAGCGGCGCGAGAGCCTGGAGATCTTCACGAAGGTCTACTGGCCCACCGGGCCGGGCGGGAAGAACGACACCGGCCTGTCGCGCAAGCACATCATGGAGTCGATCAACGGCTCGCTGCAGAGGCTCCAGACGGACTACGTCGACCTCTACCAGGCGCACCGCTACGACACCGAGACCCCGCTCGAGGAGACGATGCAGGCGTTCGCCGACGTCGTCCGCCAGGGCAAGGCCCACTACATCGGCGTCAGCGAGTGGACGGCTGACCAGATCCGCGAGGGCGTCGCGCTCTCCAAGGAGCTCGGCTTCCAGCTCATCTCGAGCCAGCCGCAGTACTCGATGCTGTGGCGGGTCATCGAGGGCGAGGTCGTGCCGACGTGCGAGGAGCTCGGCGTCAGCCAGATCGTCTGGAGCCCGATCGCCCAGGGCGTGCTCACCGGCAAGTACCAGCCAGGACAGCAGCCGCCCGCGGGTTCGCGCGCCGCCGACGAGAAGGGCGGCGCGGACATGATCAGCCGCTTCATGAACGACGACGTCCTGACCCGCGTGCAGGGGCTCGAGCCGATCGCCGACGAGGCCGGCCTGTCCATGGCGCAGCTCGCCGTCGCCTGGGTGCTCCAGAACCCGAACGTCGCGTCCGCGCTGGTGGGGGCATCGCGCCCGGAACAGGTGCACGAGAACGTCAAGGCCGCTGGTGTGAAGCTCGAGCCGGCCATCATGAAGCAGATCGACGACGCCCTCGGCGACATCGTGGAGCGCGACCCCGGCAAGACGAAGGAGACCTCGCCGCAGAAGCGCGTCGCCTGACGCCAGTGGTCGAGCACGACCTCCATCGATCGACGGAGGTGAAACCCCTGGTTCGGGGTCACCATCACCTTATGGGTGATGTGGACCGGATCGACGCGGGGACCACCTGGGTGGTCTACGACGGGGCCCCCTTCGTCGACCCCACCGTCGGCCACCAGGGCACGTTCGTGGACGTGTGCCTTTCCCTCAACGAGGCCGAGCTCGTGCACCTGTGCGACTTCTGGGAGTGGCGTGCGGACCTCGCGACCCGCGACATCGACCGCTGGTGGTGCTGGACGGTCGTCCGGTTCGGTCGGGGTCTCCTGGCTGGGCGGCGCGAGTCTCGTCCTCGTCCGCACCAGTGGTTCTGACGCACCAGGTCCTGGGCGGCGCCGGTCAGGGCCTGGGGTCGCGGTCGGTGGCCGCCTGCCGTGCGATTCGGCTGTCCGTCCGCACGATCGACACGACGAGCGCGGCTCCGCCCACCGCAGCCAAGAGGAAGAACACCATGGCGATGGCGGGATAGCCGAGGATGCGGTTCTCGGTGGGCACCTGCATCATGAGCGCCGCGCCCACCACGAGGGCCGCCATCACGATGCCCATGGTCAGCCGGTTCGCGAGCCGCTGGAGGACGTGGAGGAACCGAGCCTCGTCGAGGGCATCGACCCGCAGCGAGAACTTGCCCCCGGCGAGGTTCTCCATGATGGCGTTGGCGCGGCTGGGAAAGTTCGCGGTGAACTCCTTGGCGTCGATGGCCGCAGCCATCAGTCCCGAGGCCGACACGTTCAGGCCGCTGCCCATGATGTCGGCGACGTTCTCGCGGATCGCCGTGGCGGGAGCGAAGCTCGGGTCGAGGTGCTTGGTCACCTGGTCGAGGTTGAGCAGGGCCTTGGCCACCATGGTCATCTCCGGTGGTGGGCGCAGACCGTGAACGCCCGAGAGCCGGCTCAGCTCCATCAGGACGGCACCCGCCTGCACCTGCTCGCCCAGCGACACCGCCCGCGACACGAGCTCCGAGACCTCGTCGCGGAACTGCCCTGCGTCATACCCGTCGAGCGGCTCTCCCATCGAGGCGAGCACCGTCGCCACCTCTTCGCCGTCGGCGTCACCGATCGCCAGCAGCAGCTTGACGATCTTGTCCTGGACACGGGGCGGGACCGTGGCGACCATGCCGAGGTCGATGAGGCCGAGCCGGCCATCGGGCGTGAGCAGCACGTTGCCCGGGTGCGGGTCGGCGTGCAGGAAGCCGTCCACGAGGATCATCCGCAGGTATGCCGCGAAGAGCTCGCGCACGAGCGGCTCACCGTCGATGTCCAGCAGGCCCAGTGCGCCGATGTCGGTGACCTTCCGGCCGGGCACCAGGTCCATCGTCAGGACCCGACCACTGGTGTAGTCGGCAACGGGTCGCGGCACCACCAGCCGGGGGTAGTCCGCGGTGAGCTCGCCGAGACGCACGAGGTTGGCCGCCTCTCGCTGGTAGTCCAGCTCGCCCGCGAGCGAGCGACGGAAGTGCGTGAGCAGCTGGCCAAAGCCGTAGCGACGTCCTACATCGGTGTGGTCGTCGGCGAAGGCGGCGATCTTGCCCAGCGCCTCCATGTCGTCGCGCACCACCTCGCGCACCCCGGGCCGCTGCACCTTGACGACGACCTCCCTGCCGCTGGGCAGGACCGCCCGGTGCACCTGTCCGAGGGACGCGGCAGCCATGGGGGTCTGCTCGAAGGAGGCGAACGCGTGCCGGATCGAGACGCCCAGCTCGTCCTCGACGATCTGCTGGACCTGCTCGTAGGGGAACGGCTCGACCTTGTCCTGCAAGCGGGTCAGCGCCTCGGTGTAGGCCGGCGGCAGGAGGTCGACCCGCGTCGAGAGCAGCTGTCCCAGCTTGACGTACGTCGGACCCATGGCCTCGAGGTCGTCGGCCAGGGACTCGGCGGCGGACGTGTCGCCAGCCGGCCGTTCGTCCTCGACGAGGAACTCGTCGAACCCCGCGCCACTGACCAGGTCGGACCGGCCGTGACGGACGAGCATCCGGGCGAGCGCGGCGTATCGGACTGCGTTGGACGGGTCGAACGGAGGTCTCATGGCGCCATCTTGGCAGGCTGTGCGCCTGCACTCGCACGCGCCGTTCCCACAGGTCAGAGCCTTGGCCGGGGAAGCCGGGTGCCGCTGGGGGGCTGGGTGGCAGCTGGGGGACTGGGYGTCAGCTCGGGATCCGGGCGTCAGCCGGAGAAGCAGGGGCCCGAGCCGACCCGGCGCAAACCTTCGAGGTCGCCGGCCGCGAACCCGGTCTGGCCTTCCATCGACGCGAACATCAGCTGCCGCCGGTCTGCCACGTGGCCCAGACCGACCAGGTGGGCGAGCTCGTGCATGACGATGCTGCGCGCGATGACCCGGCCACCGGGCTCGTCGAGGATCTGCTCGAACGCTGGGGCGTCCAGCAGCACCCCACCCGTCACGTAGTGCATGTCGGCCGGGTTCCGGTAGGGCGCCATCACCGGACCACCGACGCCGACGACTCTGCCGGCGAGCTCGGAGTTGGCGCTGTCGTGGGTCCAGGCGACGAGGACCGGTGCCCAACGGTTCCCGTAGAGCCGCTTGTCGACGCTGCGTCGACGGACGCTCGGCGTCTCGCTGGTCCGACCGTCAACGGTGAGCACGAGGCCGGTCGCCGCGCCCACCTTCGCGGCAGCCTCCCTGATCAGCTGGTCCCCGCCCCGCGGGGACTCGGCGTTGTTCACCACGAGGTGGATCGGTCGACACGGGTCGAAGCCCACCGGCCGTCCGGGCGTCGTGGTCGCCAGGAACGTGTAGGCGGTGGACGAGGAGCGTTGTCGGGGCGACAGGCTCAGGCGGGTCGCGCGCGCGTCGGACGGTACGGGTGGCGACGCCCCGTCCGAGTCGGACGGTCTGACCGGCGTGATCGGGGAACCCATCGCGATGTCACCGAGCGACGAGTGCCCGGCCGTGCCGAAGGCGTCCGCTCCCGAGCTCCTTGCCAGGAGGCGCGGGATCCCCAGGACTGCCAGGGCGACCAGGAGCAGCGCGACCAACACCTTGGTGGCGGTGTCGGAACCGCTGCGTCGCCGTGGTCGCGTCACGCTGTAGCCCACTGGAGGTGGCGCGGGACCGTCGGCGCTGGGTGGGATCTCGCGGACCGTCTCGGCGGTGCCCAGCTCGGGGATGCCCAGCTCGGGGGCTGGTTCACGGTTCCGAGGTCGTCCCGCCCTCAGGTCCGCCAGGCACCGCAGGCAGAGCAGCTCCCTGGCCGCCGGGTCGAACCCCGCCTGCACGCCGCGCGGCAGCGGCTCACCGCACCCGCACTGCGCCGAGACCTCGAGCCACCACAGCTCCACCTTGTCGAGCTCCACACCCCTCCTTCCCGCACCCGCCTGGGGTGGTCACGACGGCCTCCATCGTCCCCACCCTCCGCCGCGCGGTCTCCTCGACCGACGTCACACGAGCCGAACGGACTAGGTGCGCAGAGGCACTGACGGGAGGTATGCCGGGTGGTCACCACCCGGCATACCTCACCGCAGGCCTCACGAGGCGGTGCGGTCCTCGACAATGCCCGCCGTGAAATTTGGCCGCACCTGTTGCCAGCGGGCCCAAGGCTTGGTCGACTGGACCTCGTGGGTCACGCCCACCCGGGGAGTGGCCCTCGGACGGAGGTTCTCCATGAGCAGTGTGGTCGAAACGGTCCCGGACGACGCAGACGCAGACCCCGGCGACCTGGAAGCAGGCGTGCACGCGCGGGTCGTGGTCCCCGCACCGGTCGAGCAGGTCTGGCAGCACCTGATCAGTGCGGCCGGCACCGAAGCCCTCTTCGGCGAGGGCGCCCGCATCGGAAACAAGGGCGAGCCGTGGCACGCGGCTGACGGGTCGTACGGCGTCGTGCGCAGCTTCCATCCCGTCGAACAGGTGCGGGTCACCTGGCATCCCCATGAGGACGGGCCGTTGAGCATGCTCGACGTGCAGCTGCGCCCCGAGGGGGACGGGACCAAGGTCGAGGTCTTCCACGAAGGACGCGGCATCGCGGGCGACCCGCGAGCGGACCTGCAGCACTGGGACGACGCGCTCGGCCGACTGGCTGGAGGGGTGACGGGGTAGGGCTGAGACCTCCTGGCGTCGGCGCTGGCCCTGCGGGTCTGCGCAGGTGACGGTCTCGACATGTGACCTCACTGTGGATGACGCTGGGCCAGTTGTCGTCTGTTTGCATAGACTCGCGTGCGATCGGGTAGCGGGGGCTACTGAAGGGGAGATCGAGCGTGAGTTCTGTGCGTGCGTATGCCGCGTGCGGCCTCGTCGTGCTGCTGGGCCTGGTGGGTTGCTCGGGTGGGGGAGACGACCCTCCGCCGACGAGTTCGACGACATCGAGTGTTTCGACGACGAGGTCAACGCCGCCCAGCTCGAGTTCAACGACCGCGAGTTCCGCGACGGCGACGGTGGACATTCCGGTTGCTGCAAGGGCACACACCCCGGAAGGCGCCGAGGCCTTCGTGAAGTTCTACCTGGACCAGGTCAACGTCGCCTGGACCCTTCCTCGCACCGGCCTTCTCATGCCGCTCAGTGAGGATGGCTGCCTAAGTTGCAAGGCGTTCGAAAAGACGGCACAGGACTTGGTGTCCAAAGGACATCGCTATGCGCGCAGCCCCGCAACCTTCGAGCAGTTCACCGCCTTCGACGGAGCTCCTCCAGGCAAGCAGTACGTGCGAGTCCTCGGCACGCAGCACAAAGTGGACATAGTCGATCCACGGGGAAAGGTCGTGAGTACTGACCCCCGGAAAAGTATGGCAGTCAGTGCTCTGACCGTATGGAAGGAGGACCGATGGTTGCTCTACGACATGGGGTAGGTCGCGTCGGACTAGTCGGCCTGGCGGCTGGTCTCTGGATCATCGGCGCAGCATCGCCGTCGTCGGCTGACTTCACGGGCGACGCCACATACGGCGGCGCGCGAACGACCGCGTTCGATCGGGCGGAACTGCGCGAGATCAAGGCACGTGCCGCTGCCGAGGCAGCGGCAAAAGCTCCGAAGTACGAGTACGCCTCTGTGGCGAACTGTGGCTTGAACACTCCTGACTCTCCGAGCGCCGACGACTCTTGCACCGCTGCTGCTCTTGCCTGCCGGGGCAACACCCACGCGGAAGGGCTGGGTCCGAGTGTCCGGTTGTTCCGTCGCACTATTGACCCTGCCGGAAATCCGACGGGGCCGTGGGTGCAGTACGGGATCACGTGCTTCCCCGAGGACGCCCCGGGCGGGCGGCGCGTCGTGACGATGGCGATGGTCCTGGCGGCCTTCCACGACACGAACTTTGCGCTGGCAACGGTCAACATCCAGCCCGAAGGCAATGTCACGCTGGTGACGCTGCCGACCTACTTCGAACTGCGATGGCCTGCGATGGGTTACCAGCCTGACGAGGTGGACGCGGTGGATCCGGCGCGGATGGCCGGATATCGGGTCGACATCCGACCGCGGCTGAAGTCCGTGCTCTACGTCTACGGCGATGGCACCAGTGACCGCACAGGCTCGCTCGGCGGCCCCTACCCCGACGGCGACGTCCGTCACGAGTACCCCAAGCGCGGCAGCTACCAGGTGCGAGCCGACGTCACGTACAGCGGTCAGTATCGGGTGAACGGCGGCACCTGGATCACCATCCCCGGGGACGTCACGATCGGGGGCACCCCCGAGACCCTGACGGTCAGGACAGCCAAGGCCCGACTCGTCACCAACTGAGCAACAACAAAGAACGTCGCGCCCGCAGCCATCATGCGAGTTCGTGCTCCGACGCGTAGACGCCTGCGGCTGTTCGCGACGTGACCCCGATCTTGGTGAAGATGTTGCTGAGGTGGCGCTGCACCGTCTTCTGGCTGAGGAACAGCGCCGACGCGATCTGCGGGTTGCTCTGCCCCTGCGCGACCAGGCGGAGCACCTCGACCTCCCGGGCCGTGAGCCCATCGGGCAGGTCGCGGGCCAGCAGCCTCTCAACCTCGTGCTGGGACGGCCTGGCCCCGAGCTCCACGAACGCCCGCTGCGCCACGGTCAGCTCCGACTGGGCCGAGTCCTCATCACCCAGCGCCCGGTAGGCCAGACCGATCCGTACCCTGGCTCGTGCCGCCTCGAACCGGCCGCCTCGGTCGATCCAGATCTTCCAGGCCCGACGCAGGGGAGCCAGCGCCCCCGCAGGGTCGTCGGCATCGAGCGCGACGAGGCCCACGGCATACGCGGCCCGGGCCGAGAGGCCGTCGCACGCGAAGCTGTCGGCGGTCTCCTTCAGCTCCTCGGCGGCTGCCCGGGCACCGTCCCTGTCGCCGTGCGCGAGAAGCACCTCGACTGCTGCGGGCAGCAGCTGCGCGCGGGTCACGGGGTCGTGCGCCTCGCTCAGCAGGCGTCGCATCGACGCCGCCGCGGCTGCGGTGCGGCCCCGGGCCAGCCACAACAGGGACAGGCCCGGCTGTGCCTCGTGCCCGTGGGTGCGCGCCTGCGCGAAGGCCGTCTCGGCAGCGGCGTACTCGCCCTGGATCCGCTGGATCTCTCCCTGTTCGTAGAGCGCAAGCCCGGTCGCCGGCGGCGACCCGTTCGCGGCATACCGCTCACGGGCGCGAGCGAGCTCCGTCAGGGCGAGCGGGAAGTCTCCGCTGGCCCGCAGGACCTGCGCTCGGTGCACCGCGCACTGCCCGGTGAAGGGCACCAGGTCCGGCTGCGCGTCGCACCAGCGCGACAGCACACCCGTCCACTCGGTGATCCTCCCGTAGTCCGCAACCTCCTGGCAGGCCTCGATCATCAGGCACAGGATCTCCCCCGTGAGGATCGGGGAGACCTCGCCGCTGGTGACCCCCAGCATCGCCTCGTCGAGCAGCGTCAGCCCTTCGGGAACCCGCCCCGCATAGAGCAGCAGCCGACCGCTACTGGCCATCCCGAACGTCACGAGATCCGGCTCACCCCAACGCTGCCCGATCTCCAAGAGCTGGGTGGCGACCTCGAGCGCCTCCGCGAAGCGACCTGCGTAGACCAGCGGAATCATCTCGTGGATGCGCAGGTAGCCCCGCTCGACGCAGTCGTCCGGTTGGTCCGCCAGCAGGCGTGCTCCGCGGGCCACCCAGCCGGCGCCGACCGCGGGGTTGCCGTTGGCGCTGAACACGTACCCGAGCCAGTGCGCGTCGCGGGCGGCAGCCAAGGCGTTCCCGGCGTCGGCGTGCTGGTGGAAGGAGCCTTCCAGGGCAGCGGTTGCCGTGTCGCGGTCACCGACCATGTAGGCGGCCACCGCCAGGAGCCCAAGGTCGGCGGGGGAGAGGCCGCCGATGTCGCAGGCGCGCAGCCGGTCGTACGCCGTGCCCCATGCTCGGCGCGCATAGGCCTCCCGGCCCTCGACGACACCTGTGTCGATGCCCATCGCACCCTCCTCCTCGGAGAATACGCGCGCGGCCATGTCTCAGCCTCCGGCACGAACCGTGCTGAGGTCAGGAGACCACGGACTGGCCTGTGGACCGAGGGTGGCGTCGCTCCTGGCCCGCACGGTCGGCCGCACGGCCGGCCACACTGGCGGCGATGCGGCTGGCGACGTGCTTGGCGTCCCGACCGGCACCGTAGATCAACATCGAGGAGCCGGCGTACTGGAACTGGAGGCCGCAGAAGTACAGCCCCGCGACTCCTTCCGGCACGCCACGGAACTCGCGCGGCCACCCCTGCTCATCGAAGACCGGCAGCTCGACCCAGTCGAACGCCTGCCGGAACCCCGTGCACCAGACCACGGTTCGGGCGTCGATGACGCGCCCGTCGTCGAGCAGCGGCAGGCCCTCCTTGGCTCCGACCACCCGACCGGGCACCCAGTCCACCCCACGCTCGGCAAGGTCCCGCTGCTGGATGCGCAGTCGCGGTCCACCATGGCGGAAGTGGTCCTTGGCCTTGCGGCCCAACGGGTTTGAGCGGGTGAGCACGTGGCGGAAGACGAAGAGCATCGTCGGGAAGACCACCTTGAACAGGGGTGAGCCGAACGGCACCGGGATCTGACCGGTGTCGGGCCCCGCCAGCACGGTGTCGTGCGTGGCCGCCACCTCATGGGCGATGTCGCAGCCCGAGTGGGCGGCGCCGACGACGAGCACCGTGCCCTGGGGGAGCTGCGACGCGCGGCGGTACTGGCTGGAGTGCACTTGCCGGATCGACGGGTCGAGCTGGTCGGCAAAGCTGGGCACGTGGGGTGTCCGCCCGAACGTGCCGGTGGCCAGCACGACGTTGTCGGCGTGGATCTGCCCTGCGGCCGTCATGACCACATAGCCCGCAGACCCCACCGGGGCGTCGGGCGAGGCGTCGGGCGAGGCATCGGGCGACGCCTCGGGCGGGTTGGGCAGTGGCGACACCTTCACCACGCGCGTGTCGAGCCGGACCGGCAGCCGGAAGCGCACGGCATACGCCTCCAGGTAGTCGGCGAACTCGTCCTTGGTCGGGAAGGCCCATCGCGGCGCGGGGAAGGCCATCCCCGGAAGGCCGTCGGCCCACGCAGGGCTGAACAGCCGCAGGCTGTCCCACTGCTGACGCCAGCCGTCGCCCACCCGGGAGGCCGAGTCGAGGACGACGCACGGTCGGCCCAACCGTTGGAGGTGGTGGGCGGTGGCAAGGCCGGCCTGGCCGGCCCCGATGATCACTGTCTCGATGTGTTCGGTGCGCATGGCTCGCTCCCAGGGGATGTGACTGACGCGGTCGTCATCGAGGTCCGGTAGCGCAGGCTCCAGAAGAGCATGAGGGCCGAGGTGACGATGTAGAAGGTGTGCAGCATCCAGATGGGGCCCGGTGGCAGGTGGAAGACGTACAGCGAGTAGACGAGGTTGCCGACGTTGGCCAGGACGAGGTTGCTGCGGCTGTAGGACCTGAGGTCCTTGCTGCGGGCGGCCTTTCCCAGCATGGGCAACGCACTGGCCGCGAAGACGACCGTGGCGATGGTGCCCGCTGCGAGGGGAAGGGAGCTGTTCATGTCCTCGACGCTAGGGAGCGCGGGCCGTGCCCCTCGTCGGGCGGTTCGCCCATTCATCCCACGCCTGCGCTGACCCGATCCACCCACTGACGGGTATGCCGGGTGCTCGCCGGGGCGGGCGCCTCACCTCAGCCGCGAGGCATCACCGAAGGTCGCACCACGCGGACCGAGAAGGCGGTGAGTCCGATCCGCAGCGACGCGGTGTGGGCCAGGTGGCGGCAGACGAGGATCGTCACCACGGCGGGGACGGCCCCTGAGATCAGCAGGCCCGTGCGCGGACCGAGGTGTTCTGCCAGCAGCCCCACCACCGGACCGCCGAGAGCTCCACTGCCGATGAACACCAGCATGTAGAGGCCCACGATGCGGCCGCGCAGGTGGTCGGCGGTGGCGAGCTGGACCAGCGACTGGGCCGAGGTGAGGAAGCCAAGGTTCGCAGCGCCGACGAGCACGAGCAGGAGCGTGAAGGAGAGCTGGTCGGGCGCTGCCGCAGCGAGGAGCATCGCCATCGCCAGGGCCCAGGCGGCCAGCCCCACGGTCCGCAGGCGCAGCGGCTTGCTGCGCCGCGCGGTGGTGAGGGCCCCCGCCAGGGCTCCGACTGCGACGACCCCGTTGAGCAGGCCGAGACCGCTCGCCCCMGAGTGGAACTCGTCCTTGGCGAAGGCGGCCAAGGTGACCGGCAGGCTGATCGTGAAGAAGCCGAAGGCTCCCACCATCACGACCGGCCACAGGACCTTCGGGGTGCGCAACGCGTAGTCCAGGCCCTCGCGGATACCCGGCGAGGCAGCGGCGGGAGTCTCGCGGGACGCCCCCTGTCGCCGGCCTGTTCCGCGCATGAGCAGGAGCGCGGTGACCGGCGCCGCAAAGGTGAGCGCGTTGACGGCGAAGGCGTAGCCCGCACCCACGCTGCTCATGAGCACACCACCGATGACCGGACCCGCCATCGCGCCGATCTGGAAGGTGCAGGACACCAGGCTGATCGCGTTCGGCAGCTGCGGGCCCTCGACGACCTCCGACACGAAGGACTGTCGGACGGGGTTGTCGACGGCCGTGACGACGCCGAGGACACCGGCGAGGAGGAAGACGTGCCACACCTCGACGCGCCCGCTCAGCGTCAGCAGCGCCAGCACCGCAGCCGTCAGGGACATCGACACCTGGGTGGCGAGCAGGATGCCGCGCTTGGGGAAGCGGTCTGCGAGCAGACCTCCGTGCAGCCCCAGTGCCAGGGTCGGCAGGAACTGGCAGGCGGTGGTGATCCCGACGGCCGTCGGGCTGTCCGTGAGCGTCAGGACTAGCCAGTCCTGGGCGATGCGCTGGATCCACCCGCCGGTCCCCGAGACCAGCAGGCCGGAGAGCAGGAGCCGGAAGTTGCGATTCGCGAGCGAGGGGAAGGTGCGTGAAACAGGTTGGGGGAGTGCGGGATCGGAGAGGTGGACTGTGTTGGCAGCGGTGGAGCTCATGGGTCGTCCTGGACGGTTTCGTGTGTGGGTCGGTTGCGTTCACCTCCAGTCTGGGCGCGGCGGCATCCCTTCGCTGCATTCTGAGACAGAATGAGTAATATAAGTGTCATTGCGTTTCGCAATGACAGAACTCACTGCTCTTACCCAGCCTCGACCACAGGAGTTCTCGTGTACGAGCCAGAGCTGCTGCGCACCTTCCTCGCCGTGACCCAGGCCCTGAGCTTCACCCGGGCCGCGGAGGCACTCGGGATCCGTCAGCCCACGGTCAGCCAGCACGTGCGACGCCTCGAGGAGGCCGTCGGACGGCCGTTGTTCGTCCGCGACACCCGCAGCGTCGCACTCACCTCCGACGGGGAGGCGATGGCCGGCTTCGCCCGCGAGATCCTGGCCGCGCAGGAGCGCGCCGTCGGCTACTTCACCGGCTCCCACCTCGCCGGTCGGCTCCGCTTCGGGGTGACTGACGACCTCGCCCTGACCCCCCTGCCGCGCATCCTGCGGGACTTCCGTCAGCTCTACCCGCGGATCGACCTCGAGCTGACCGTCCTGCAGAACGAGGGGCTGCTCAGGCGCATCGAGTCAGGTCACCTCGACGTCGCCTTCGTCAAGCGCAACGCGGGCACCTCGACCCCGGTGCGGGGACAGCTCGTGCGCCGCGACCAGCTCGTGTGGGCGGGAGTCGACGGCACCCGGGTGGAGCCCGACCATCCGGTCCCGCTGGTCGTCTACCAGGCCCCCAGCCTCAGCCGGGCGATCAGCGTCCAGGTGCTCGAACGCGTGGGCCGCCGCAGCCGGATCACCTGCACGGTCCGCGGCGTCAACGGGGTGCTGGCAGCTGTCCGGGCGGGCCTGGGCATCTCCGTCATGGCACGCACCCTCATGCCGCCTGACCTGGTCGAGCTCCCCGCCTCCAGCGGGCTGCCCAAGCTGCCGCACCTCGACCTCGTGCTGCTGACCAACCGCCAGGCTCCTGCCGAGGCCGCCAAGGCGCTCACCTCGGCCATCCTGGCCAGTGGCGCGCCGCGAGGGCCCGTCACCAGCGGCTGAGAGTGTCCCTACGACTGCGGCTGAAGCATGGTGAGCTCGCGCCCTACAGCGGCTGGAGCTCGCCGTTCATCGTCCCCATCAGGTGGATCGCCCGGAGCCGGCTGAGCAGCAGGTCGGCCCGCACCTCGACCCGCGCGCTGTGGTGGACCGCCGCAGCACCGGTGCACAGCCGGTGGGCGCCGTCGGCCACTGCTGCACCGCAACGGCACCACGCGGCATACGCATCGGTGGCGTCCCGACCAGAGGCAACAGGTGAGTTCTTCACGAGACCGCACGCTAGGAGCGGGCGGCCGGGAACGGTCACGCAATCAGACCCACCCCCTCCGTTCGTCCGAGGCGAAGCTGACCGAAGGGTGCCCCCGGAACGTGTCCGAGGCGCGCCTGCCCCGACAAAAGGGGCGTAGTCTGAACGGGACGATGGTGGCGAGACCCGGCCGGGTGTCGCCCAGTCCGTCGCAATGGGGCGAGGACGAGTGCTGACGCACGCAGGACTGACGCAGACAGGTACGCAGGGTGCCGTTCCGGTGATCCCGGAGCGGCGGATGTCCTCCTCCGGACTGCTTCTCGCCGAGCTGCACGCGGCGATGACCGTGGCGCAGGCCGAGGTCGCCGCGCATCGGCGTCCACCCTCGGACGCCACCCTGCTCGCGATCGCGCGCGGTCACCACATGATGGCGATGGCCGCCTACGAGGAAGCCCTGACCTCCCTCCACCTGCCGGTCCCCCCGCGGCTTCGCGACGACCTGCGGCTGCTGCGCCGCCTGGTTCGCCGCTGACCCGAGCCGGCGTCGAGGCGCTGCCACCACCGCTCAGCCAGGCGTCGTGACCTGACCCGATCCGGCGGCCGAGCGCCGAAGTCCGTTCTAGGCTGCGGGCATGTACGAGTACAAGGTGGTCCAGGTCCGCGAAGGGCTGATCGGCGGCAAGATGAGCGCCGACAAGCTGGAGAAGGTCCTCAACGAGTGGGCCGAGAAGGGCTGGCAGGCGAAGTCCGTCACGGCGGTGGAGGTCAAGGGACGCATCGGACCGGGCGGCACCGAAGGGGTGCTCGTCACGTTCGAGCGTCAGAAGGCCTGAGACCCCCTCAGGACTTGGGTTGGCTCAGCACCCGGGCTGGCTCAGTACCCGGGTGGGCTCAGTACGTGGCGCGTGCCACCTTCTGGAGCCGCGGCCACTCGCCGTCGATGCCGAGCTCGCGTCCGATGTCCAGCATCGTCGCGCCGAACAGTGCCCCCGTCGAGATGAACGCGGGGTGCACGTGGCCGAACACCTCGAGGGTCACCGTGCCGTAGAGCCGTGACCATGAGCGCTCGAACATCCAGATCATGCCCGGTGTCGGCCCGCCCAGTGCATCCGTCACCTCGGGCGGCTTGATCTCGCTGCGCAGCACGTCCAACAGGTCGGGGTCGAGCTCGGCGTCGCTGGGGATGTGGAACTGGTACTTGACCCACAGGCGCCCGAAGATCTCGCTGAAGAACGCGCCGAACAGCTTCACGCCCGACTCCTCGGGCAGGCAGGCGTCCAGGGACGTGATCACCAGGGGCTCCTGGGCCGCGGCCTCATCGAGCGCGATGGACGTCGCCGAGGCGAAGACGAGCTGGAACTCGTTGCGGTTGGTCAGCGCCCACGTCCGGAACGCCGCCGCCGAGGCGACGATCTGCGCTGCCGGGTCGTCCGGCTCCTGCTGGTCCCTGGCGGTCGTCATGGCCGCCACCACGTCCTCGAAGATCGACCGGGCGACGCGCACCATGAGCTCGGCGTGGCTGTCGACATAGCGGTAGAGCGCCGGGGGAGTCAGGCCCATCTCCTGGGCGACTGCCCGCACGGAGACGTCCTCGCCCTCGCGCAGCAGCTGACGCGCGACGTCGACGATCTCGTCGAAGGTCGCCTGTCGCTGGCGTTCTCGCCGGGTCGGAACCGCCGTCATCTGTCTCCCTGCTTCCTCGTGCGCGAACTCGGTCTGCCGCGTCGTCTCCCAGAGTTCACGGTGTTGCGAAGAGAGTTAACCATGAACGCTTGACAACTTAGTTTACACCCATCACTGTTACTGCTGTAAACATCAGTGATGCAGGGTTGCGAGGGAGTGGTTCGGATGCACAGGTGGGGTCAGTTCGTCGCACGAAGGTCCTGGTTGGTCCTCCTCGGCGGGATAGCCGTGGTCCTGGCCGCCGCGGCATACGGCATAGGGGTTTTCGGCAACCTCTCCAACGGCGGGTTCGACGACCCCGCCACCGACTCCGCCAAGGAGCTCGTCCTCGAGCAGGCGACCTTCCCCGGGCGGGAGACCGACCTCGTGGTCGTCTACTCCAGCCCGACCCTGCGCGTGGAGGACCCGGCGTTCCAGCGCGCGGTGACCGACACCCTGACCGCGCTGCCCAAGACCGATGTCGCCGGGGCGGTGACCTACTACGACACGAAGTCGCCCGGACTGGTCAGCAGCGACGGGCACGCCACGCGCGTCATCGTCACGCTCGCCGGCGCCGGCCAGGACGCCAAGAGCGACAACTGGGAAGCGGTCAAGGATGACCTCGACGCCCCCGGGCTGAGCACCAGCGTGGGTGGCCGCTGGGCGGTCTTCGGCGATGTCAACGAGCAGGTGTCCAAGGACATCGCGCGCGCAGAGTCGATCTCGCTGCCGATCGTCTTCCTCCTCAGCCTGCTGATCTTCGGCAGCCTCGTCTCGGCCCTGATGCCCACCCTCGTCGGCGGGATCGCCGTGATGGGTGCCTTCGCGGTCGTGCGCCTCATCACGGGAGTCACCGACGTCTCGATCTTCTCGATCAACGTCATCACGCTGCTCGGCATGGGCCTGGCGATCGACTACGCGCTCTTCGTCGTGAGCCGTTTCCGCGAGGAGCTGGCCCACCAGCCCGACACGTCGAAGGACAGTGTCCGCGCGGCCGTCGTCCGCACGATGACCACCGCCGGTCGCACTGTGCTCTTCTCCGGCCTGATCGTCGCCGCCTCGCTCGCCTCGCTCCTGCTGTTCCCGCAGAACTTCCTGCGCTCCATGGGCTACGGCGGCATGGCCGCCGTGCTGGTCGCCATGGTGGCGGCCCTGACGGTGCTGCCCGCGCTGCTGGGCGTGCTCGGGCCCCGCATCGAGTTCGGCCGTATGCCGTGGCGCCGCGGTTCGCGTGCACGCGTCGCCGATGCGCGCACCCCGGACGAGGTGCACGGTTCCGACCACGAAGTGGTGCACGGCACCTGGGCCAGGGTCGCCCACAGCGTGATGCGCCGCCCTGTGGCCTACCTCCTGGCCATCGTCATCGGCCTGCTCGCGCTGGGCAGCCCGTTCCTGGGGGCGCAGTGGGGCAGCGTCGACGAGCGCGTGCTGCCGGTCAGCTCGCCCAGCCGCCAGGCCGCGGACCTGCAGGCGGACCTGTTCGGTGGCGAGACCTCCACCGCGTCGATCATGGTGCGCGGAGCGGACGAGGCGGCCACCTCGGCCTACCTCACGAGCCTGAAGGCGGTTGACGGGGTCACCCAGGCGAACGCCGTGGCGACCCGGTCCGTGGACGGCCAGCAGCTCACGCTGGTGGAGGCGACCTGGCTGGGGAACTCCCAGACCTCAGGCAGCCAGGACGTGCTCAAGGGCATCCGGGCGGTCTACCCGCCAACAGGCGCCACCGCGCTGGTCGGCGGTCCCACCGCCGACGCCGTGGACCTGATCGACTCGATCGGCAGCCACCTGCCGTGGATGGCGCTCATGGTGGCGGCCGTCATGCTCGTCCTGCTGTTCGTCGCCTTCGGCTCGGTCGTGCTGCCCCTCAAGGCGATCGTGATGAACGGCGTGTCCATCGTCGCGTCGTTCGGCGTGGTCACCTGGATCTTCCAGGAAGGTCACCTCTCGGGGCTGCTCGGCTTCACCTCACCGGGGTACCTCGACGTCACGCAGCCGATCCTCATGCTCGCGATCCTCTTCGGGCTGTCGATGGACTACGAGGTGTTCCTGCTCAGCCGCGTGCGTGAGGAGTGGGACCGCACCGGCGACAACACCCGGGCCGTCGCGGCCGGCGTGCAGCGGTCCGGACGGATCATCACCAGCGCGGCCCTGCTGCTGGCCGTGGTCATCGGCGGCTTCGCGACCAGCGGGATCGTCTTCCTCAAGATGATCGGCGTGGGCATGCTCGTCGCCGTGCTGCTCGACGCCACCGTTGTGCGGGCACTGCTGGTGCCGGCCACGATGCGGCTGCTCGGCACGGCCAACTGGTACGCGCCCGGTCCGCTCGCCCGCTGGTGGGAGCGGCACGGTCACCGCGAGGAGCGGGCCCGTCCGGAGCCGGTTCCGGTGCCCGCCCAGGAGCTGGCGGTCGCGCCCTGACCCTGCGGGGCGGCATACCGTGCCCAGGGCTGCCGTGCTCACGGAAGCCCTGGGCACGGTTCTGCCGCCCGGCGTGACGTTCGTCCCGCAGACCTGTCCGCCGTGTCCGTTTCGCCCCAGAACTGGACTTGGGCCGAACGGATGAGGGGACTGCGCGGGCGGGCCCGCAATACTGGAACCGTGCTGGGGAACGATTTCGCGCGCACTCTGCGCGCCGCTCAAGCCGGCGAAGAGGATGCCTTCGCCCGGCTCTGGCGTGACGCCAACCCAGCCATGATCCGCTATCTGCGGGTGGTGGGGCACGACGACCCGTACGACGAGGCCTGCGAAGGCTGGATCACCGTCGTGCGCGGCCTGCCGGGGTTCGCCGGGGACGAGCTCGCCTGGCGCGTCTGGTTGCTGGCCTGTGCCCGCCAGCGCGCGGAGGAGGGCTCCCTGAGGCGGGCCTGGGGCTCGGTCACCGTGCTCCCGGGCATCCAGGTCGACGGCGACGGAGACCTCGACATCGACGAGCTGCTCGACTCCGACGAAGGAGCCAACCCGGTGCAMCGCGGGATCAACGACACCCTGACGGCCTTGCGCGCGCTGCCCCTCGGGCAGGGCGAGGTGGTCGTGCTGCACCTGGGCGCGGGCCTGCCCCCCAGTGCGGTGGCCGACGTCATCGGTGTGGACGAGGCGAACATCGAACGGGCCGAATCGCGGGCCCTGCAGCGCCTGGGCACCGATGCCGACCTGCTCAGGTGGTCGTTGGCTGCCCMCGCCACGCAGGCGGAGCTCGCTGACGAACCGATCGCCCTGAGCGCGTTCCGCAAGATCCCCTCCAGCGCACGCCGGTCGCCGGGGGTCAAGGTCATCGCCATCGGCTCCGCGGGCGCGGTGGGCGCGACCGTGGCTGGTCGGTCGCGGACCGCGATCCTGACCGCGACCGCTCTGTCCGTGTCGGTGATGTCGTTGGGCGGTCTCGGGGCAGCCGCCTATGTCGGCGTGCTGCCCGACCCGGTCCAGCAGGTCCTGCACGACGCAGTCGGAGCCCCCGCGCCCGAGGCGGGTGGCAACGGCACCTCACTGGACTCGGGGAGCAACCCCGTCACCCCGCCGACCGCTGGTGTGGGGCCCCATGCTGCCAGCAGCCCCGCCGCCGGGCTGTGCAGGGCTTGGGCCACCGACAAGGCCAAGGGCACTGCCCGCGACCGTTCGGTCGCCTTCCGCAACCTGTCCGGCACCGCCGGTGGGGCGGACCGGGTCGAGGCGTTCTGCGCCGGGGTGCTCGCGCCCAAGCCGACCAAGGGATCACCGGCGCCGACCGCCCGTGTCACGCCGACCGCCAAGCCTTCACACACCAAGCCGCAGACCACCATGACGCCGAGCCCGCACTCGCCGACCGCCCAGGCGCCCAACTCCAGCTCGACGAGGTCGGCCGCGCCGCCTGCCCAGGGCAAGTCCGCCAAGGCCGAGACGTCAGCGCCGGCCCCGACTGATCCCGGTACGACCAGCGAGAGCAAGGCGCCGAACCCGCGGTCGTCCGGCAAGGGCGCCCAGACGGGTGGCTAGGGACACCCGGGCGGGGAACGCCGACGACGAGGTGCTCGCGTAGGCTTCCCGCCGTGCTCCTCCCGCTGACCGTCGTCGTGCTCGTGGCAGCGGTGTGCCTGATGGCCGTCGCCGCCTGGTATGCCGCGCGCAGCCGCCTCGTCGACGACCGCCTCCTGCTCGTGGCGGGGGTGGCCGAGCTGGGGCTGCTGGTGCAGCTGGTGGTCTGCCTCGTCCACCTGGGGCGGGTCCCCGGTGGCGRCGCCGAGCAGGCGACGTTCGCGGCCTATGCGATCACTCTGCCCTTCGTGCCCCCGGCGGCACTGTTCCTGGCGCTGAAGGAGAAGACTCGCTGGGCGATGGGGGTCGTCGCCGTCGGGGCCTTCGGCGTCGCGGTCATGACCGCGCGCCTCCAACAGATCTGGAACCTCCGTGGCTGAGACCCCGTCCGCGCCTGCGACGACCCCGTCGACGCCCTCGACCCGATCGGGCCCGGGCGTCGTCCTCGTCGCGGTGTACGGCCTGCTCGCCCTCGCGGCCACCGGTCGTTCCGTGCTGCAGATCTCCGAGTACTTCTCGAGGGCGCCCCTGGCGTATGTCCTGTCGGCACTCGCGGCGGTCATCTACGTCGTGGCGACGGTCGCGCTGGCCCGCGGCGACCTGACCTCTCGCCGGGTCGCGCTGGTGGCCATCAGCGTCGAGCTGGCGGGCGTGCTCGTCGTGGGGCTGGCGTCCTACCTGGCCACGGACGCCTTCCCTGACAAGACGGTGTGGTCGCACTTCGGGTCCGGCTACGGCTTCGTTCCGCTCGTCCTGCCGGTGCTCGGGCTGCTCTGGCTGCGCCGCACGCGTCCCAGCTGAGAGCTAGTCAGTGGGTGCCTCAACCGACTCGTCGACGGGCTCCAGGACGAAGACCGGGATCAGCCGGTCGGTCTTGACCTGGTAGTCGGCGTAGGGCGGGAACGCCTCGACGCACCGCGGCCACCACTCCTCGCGCTCGGCACCTTCGAGCTCACGGGCACGCACGGTCCAGGTGCGGTCGTGGTCCTGGAGGTCGAGGACCGGGTTCTTCCGGAGGTTGGCGTACCACTTCGGGTGCTCGGGAGCGCCGCCCTTGCTCGCCACCGCGGCATACACGCCGTCGTGCTCGACGCGCATCAGGGGCACCTTGCGCACCTTGCCGGAGAGGCCGTGCATGGTCAGCATCACGACCGGGCGGCCCTGGATGTCGACCGCGCGGGTCGTCCCCGCCGTCTCGATCTTCTCGACCTGGCTGCGAACCCATGCGGTGGGACTGGCGACGTACTCACCCAGAATGGTCATGGGTCCATCACAACACGAACCGGCAGATTCCGGGTGGGCAGCCCGTGCTCACGGGCGGTTGTGGACAACCTCCGGAGACGTCGCGGGACCGACCTACCCTCGAACCCATGACCCGGATCGAGGTGAGCCCCGACACGATCGTGGCGCTGGCCGATGCCCTGAGGGAGGTGGCAGGGGACCTCCGGTGGCACGCCGTGCGAAGCTCCGAGCAGACCTGGGCGCTGGGTCCGGGCGACACCGCCGGAGCGCTCGCGTCGGTGCTCGGCGACTTCGAGCACCAGCGCCAGTCACTCGGACGCGAGCTCGAGGACCTGGCCGCCGCGACCGCGCTCGCCGGGCGGCTGTACGCCGAGGTCGAGCGCGGGAGCGAGGCTACCTTCGAGGGCGGTGCCGGATGACGATCCTGCGTCCGCTTCCCGGCGATCCCGGCACGGTGCGTGCGCTGGCCGACCGGCTCACAGGGCAGGGTGAGCTGCTGCTGGCCCTGGCGAGCACGGTGCGAGGCCTCGGCGACCCGAGCAGGGCCACCTGGTGCGGCCCTGGCGGTGCCGCCTTCGCCGCTCGGTCCCGTACCGCGGCCTCGCTTCTCGTCTCGGTGGGACGTCGCTACGCGGTGTCCGCGGTGGCCCTGCGTCCGCTGGCCGCAGCCCTGACGGAGGCGCAGCACGACGCCTCCTGGGCGGTGACGACGCACACCGAGGCCCGGCAGCTCGCGGTCACCCTCGGCAACCGGCGGGTGGCGGCGCAGGGCAGCGCCGACCCGGCGCAGCGCGTCGTCGCCGCGGACCTGCACCGCTTGGAGATCGAGCAGCTCGAGCGCGTCCAGCTCGCCGAACGCCGCCACGCCACCGCCTGGCACCGGTTCACCGAGGCGGACCGCCGGTGCGCCACGGTGCTGCACCGGCTCGTCCAGGACGGGCTCGACGACTCACGGCTGTACGACTCCCTGACCGGACTGGGTCGCGCGGCCGGCGCGCTCGGGAGCGCGGCGGGGGCCATCGCCATGACTCCCACGCCGCCGTCCAGGGCGCTGGGCGTGGTCGCCGGGGTCTGCGACGGCGTCCAGGTGACAGCGGACGCGGTGGTCAAGGTCGGCTACGGCGACGGGGACTGGGGCGACATCGCCCTGGGCGCCGCGACGTCGGTCACCGGCCCGGCGTCCGCGGTCCTCAAGCGGGGCGCGCTGGCGACCAACCCCGCGGCTCTCGCGGGCCGCACCAGGACGGCGCGACGCCTGCTGCGGTACGACACCGCCCAACGGCTCCGGATCGGCACGGCCGAGGAGCTGCGTCGCGCCGGTCGAGCCGAGCCCGAGCCCGACGCCCGCACGTTCCGCGCCACGCGCTCGCCGGGCTCGCCCACTGCGACGGCACACTGGGCGGCCGAGCAGGTCACGGGACGCGCACGGGTCCTGGTGCGCAACAGGTGGCTCGACGACCTCGCCCTCGTGACCGGTGACCCCGCTCGGTCGCGGACCATGTTCGTGACCGGCCTCGCCGCCGAGGCGACCACCGCCGGTCTCGGAGCGGTCGGCACCGGCCGTGACCTCTACGGTCGGCACGAGACGGACGAGGCGATGCAGGCTCGCGACGCCACCGCCGCGCGCGGCCCCGCCCCGGATCCCGACGGACGTGCCGGCGCGCGCTGACGCGGCCCTCGCTGACCCGGCCCTCGCTGACCCGGCGCGGCTGCGTCCGCGATGAGAGATGGGTATGCCGCCCGCTCACCTCCCCGGCGTAGCCTCGGGCCAGGTCATGAGTGCCAGCGACAAGCCCCGGCTCGCTGGCCGGCAACCCTCCTCCGCGGTGGGGTGCCCCGGGTGAAGACCTGGCGGGCGGCGCCGTTGCCGTCCGCAAGCGCGGGAGACCCAGCACGTGTCCCGCACCGTTCCGGCGGTGGCGTCAGTGATCGCAAGACCTTGGGGAAGACGGATCTCCCCTCACGGGCACCTCGACCACCCGCTCCGCCGGCGACGGGCCCCCCGAGCCGCGCCACGCGGCATACGAGAGTGAAGGACACAGAGATGAGTTCCACCAACTGGTCGTTCGAGACCCGCCAGGTCCACGTCGGACAGGAGCCGGACGCTGCCACAGGCGCTCGCGCGCTGCCGATCTACCAGACGACGTCGTACGTCTTCAAGGACACCGAGCACGCGGCAAACCTGTTTGCTCTCAAGGAGTTCGGCAACATCTACACCCGCATCATGAACCCGACCCAGGACGCCGTCGAGCAGCGCGTCGCGTCGCTCGAGGGTGGCGTCGGGGCCCTGCTCGTCGCCTCGGGCCAGGCCGCCGAGACCCTGGCCATCCTCAACATCGCCGAGGCTGGGGACCACGTCGTGGCGAGCCCGAGCCTGTACGGCGGCACCTTCAACCTGCTCAAGCACACCCTCCCCAAGTTCGGGATCGAGGTGGGTTTCGTCGAGGACCCCAACGACCTGGAGTCCTGGAGGGCGGCCGTCCGGCCCAACACCAAGCTGTTCTTCGGCGAGACCATCTCCAACCCGAAGTCGGAGGTGCTCGACATCGAGGGAGTCGCGGCCGTCGCCCACGAGGCCGGCGTGCCGCTCGTCGTGGACAACACGATCGCCACGCCCTACCTCATCCGCCCGCTGGAGTGGGGAGCCGACATCGTCGTGCACTCGGCGACGAAGTACCTCGGCGGCCACGGCACCTCGATCGCGGGGGTGATCGTCGACGGAGGGACGTTCGACTTCGGGGCCGACCCGGAGAAGTTCCCCAACTACAACACGCCGGAGGAGAGCTACCACGGGCTGGTGTTCGCGCGGGACCTCGGCGTGGGGAGTGCCTTCGGCGCCAACCTCGCGTTCATCCTCAAGGCGCGCGTCCAGCTGCTGCGCGACCTCGGTCCGGCGATCTCACCCTTCAACGCGTTCCTCGTCGCCCAGGGCATCGAGACGCTGAGCCTGCGCATCGAGCGGCACCTCGAGAACACCCACAAGGTGGCCGCGTTCCTGCAGGCGCACGAGCAGGTCGAGCAGGTCGTCTGGGCGTCTCTGCCCGACCACGAGTCCTACGCCAAGGCAACGAAGTACACGCCACGGGGTGCTGGGGCGGTGCTGGCGTTCGAGATCGCCGGGGGTGTCGAAGCGGGACGCCGGTTCGTCGAGTCGCTCGTCCTGCACAGCCACGTCGCCAACATCGGTGACGTGCGGTCGCTCGCGATCCACCCGGCCTCCACGACCCACTCGCAGGGCCCGGACGGCGACCGTCTGAAGGCCGGGGTGACGCCCGGGCTGGTCCGGCTCGCCGTGGGCATCGAGCACATCGACGACATCCTCGCCGACCTCGAGCAGGGGTTCATCGCCGCCAAGGGCGCCTGAGCTGACCGGCTGAGCCGACTGGCTGGGCTGACCGGCTGAGCCGACGGGCTGGGCTGACCGGCTGACACCTGCATCCGACCGAACACGTCGGATGCAGGTGTCAGTCGGCGGCCGCGGGAGGATACTGGCGGCATGGCTTCGCATCCGGGGCCCGTGACGCTCCACCTGCACGTCCACCCGGTCCACCTTCCCCACCAGGTCCCACGGCTCGCCCTCGTCGTGGCCCTGACGGTCCTTGCCCTCGTCCTGGTGCTGGTCATCGTCTCGGGTGGGGCGATCATGGCTCCCGACCAGCTGCCGAACCCGCGCAACCTGACCACGCTGGGTCGCTGAGCAGCCCAGGGGTGACTCGGGCTCACCCGTATGATTTCGCCCGTGTCCTCCGAGCAGCGGTCCCGGTCTCGGCGGCCACGTCGGCAGGGACCACCCCGGCCCGTGCGGGTCCCGCCACCCGTGCCGGAGCTCAAGTACCCCGCCGAACTGCCGGTCGTCGCGCGCAAGGACGACATCGCCGCCGCGATCCGCGACCACCAGGTCGTCATCGTGGCGGGGGAGACGGGCTCGGGCAAGACGACCCAGCTGCCCAAGATCTGCCTCGAGGTGGGGCGTGGGCAGGCGGGACTCATCGGGCACACCCAGCCTCGGCGCATCGCCGCGCGCTCGGTGGCCGAGCGCATCGCCGAGGAGCTCGAGGTCGAGCTCGGCGGCGCGATCGGCTACCAGGTGCGCTTCACCGACCAGAGCAGCGACACCACTCTCGTCAAGGTGATGACCGACGGCATCCTGCTCAACGAGATGCAACGAGACCGGCTGCTGCGCAAGTACGACACGATCATCATCGACGAGGCGCACGAGCGGTCGCTCAACATCGACTTCATCCTCGGCTACCTCAAGCAGCTGCTGCCGCGACGCCCTGACCTCAAGGTCGTCGTCACCTCCGCGACGATCGACCCGCAGCGGTTCGCCGAACACTTCTGTGACGCGGTCACGGGGGAGCCAGCGCCGATCATCGAGGTCTCCGGGCGCACCTACCCCGTGGAGGTCCGGTACCGCCCGCTCGTCGACCCGGAGCGGCCCGAGGCAGAGGAGCGTGACCAGGTCACCGGCGTGTGTGACGCCGTCGAGGAGCTGTGGACCGAGCGCGCCGCGGACGGGACCGGTCACGACATCCTCGTGTTCCTGTCTGGGGAGCGCGAGATCCGCGACACCGCCGACGCGCTCGAGTCGATGAAGCTGCCCCAGACCGAGGTGCTCCCGCTCTATGCCCGGCTCTCGGCCGCGGAGCAGCACAAGGTCTTCGGACGGGCCATCGGACGACGAATCGTGTTGGCCACCAACGTCGCCGAGACGTCGCTCACCGTGCCCGGCATCCGCTACGTCGTCGACGCCGGGACGGCGCGCATCTCGCGGTACTCCCAGCGCACCAAGGTGCAGAGGCTGCCGATCGAGGGAATCTCGCAGGCGAGTGCCAACCAGCGCGCCGGCCGCTGTGGGCGCCTCGCCGACGGCATCTGCATCCGCCTCTACTCGGAGGAGGACTACGAGGCGAGGCCGGAGTTCACCGAGCCCGAGATCCAGCGCACCAGCCTCGCGTCCGTCATCCTCCAGATGACCGCGCTGGGCCTGGGCGACATCACGGCCTTCCCGTTCGTGGACGCGCCGGACGCCCGTCAGGTCGCCGACGGCATCCGGTTGCTGGAGGAGCTGCAGGCCTTCGACACCGTCGCCGACACCGACGCGCCCCCGACCGGAAGGCATCGGGGGCGCGGGAGGCGGCTCACGGCATACGGGACGTCGTTGGCACGGCTGCCGGTGGACCCGCGGCTGGGGCGCATGCTGATCGAGTCGGGCACGGTGGGCTGCACGCGTGAGGTGCTGATCATCGTCGCGGCCCTGTCGATGCAGGATCCCCGCGAACGACCCGCCGACAAGCAGACCCAGGCCGACCAGTCGCACGCGAGGTTCCGCGACGAGCACTCGGACTTCGTCTCGCTGCTGAACCTGTGGGCTTACCTCAAGGAGCAGCAGAAGGCGTTGTCCCACAGCGCTTTTCGGCGGATGTGCCGCACGGAGTACCTCCACTACCTGCGGGTGCGAGAGTGGCAGGACCTGCACAGCCAGCTGCGCAAGGCGTGCCAGGACGTCGGCATCGACACCAGGGCCGCGACCGCCGCCCCCGGGGAGCCGCCCAACGCAGACCTCATCCACCAGGCGCTGCTGGCCGGGCTGCTGTCCCACATCGGGCTGCGGGACGAGGCCAAGCGCGACTACCTGGGGGCACGCGGTGCGCGGTTCGGCATCTCGCCCGGGTCGACGCTGTTCCGCCGCCAGCCGACCTGGGTGATGTCGGCGGAGCTGGTCGAGACGACCCGGCTGTGGGCGCGGAGCAACGCCCGGATCGACCCGATCTGGGCAGAGCGGCTGGCCCCGCACCTGGTGAAGCGCACCTACTCCGAGCCCCGGTGGTCCCGCAAGCAGGGCGCGGTGGTGGCCACCGAGCGGGTCACGCTGTATGGCGTCCCGTTGGTGGCCGCGCGCACGGTCCAGTACTCGCGGATCAACGCCGAGGAGTCGCGTGACCTCTTCATCCGGCACGCGCTGGTCGAGGGGGACTGGGACACCCACCACGAGTTCTTCACGGCGAACCAGGCTCTGCTGCAACGACTCTCCGAGCTCGAGGAACGGGCCAGGAGGCGCGACATCGTCGTCGACGAGGAAGACCTCGTGGCGTTCTACGACGCACGGGTGCCGCCCGAGGTGGTCTCCCAACGCCATTTCGACCGCTGGTGGAAGGACGCGCGCCGGCAGACGCCGCAGCTGCTGACCTTCACCGAGGAGCTCCTCACCCGCGACAGCGCCGAGGGGGTGTCGGCCCTCGACTATCCGAAGGTCTGGACCCAAGGTGGCATCGAGCTCCCGGTCACCTACCAGTTCGAGCCGGGCGCGGCGGCCGACGGCGTGACAGTGCACATCCCCGTCCAGGTGCTCAACCAGGTGTCCGACCAGGGCTTCGACTGGCAGGTGCCGGGGCTGCGGGAGGAGCTCGCGACGGCGCTGCTGCGGTCGCTGCCGAAGGCCACCCGGGTGCACTTCGTCCCCGCGCCGGACCACGCCGCTGCTGCCCTCGCGCAGGCCCAGTCCGGTGGTGACCGACGGCTGGCTGACGAGCTCGCGCGGGTGTTGCGGGCACGGACCGGCGTCCAGGTGCCGCCAGAACAGTTCGCGTCGGACCGCGTCCCCGACCACCTGCGCATCACCTTCGCGGTCGAGGACGGCAGCGGACGCGTGCTGGGCAGCGGCAAGGACCTCGGCGCCCTCCAGGAGCAGCTGGCCGGCCAGGTGCAGCGACGGATGTCGAGTGCCGCCGCTGCTGTCGAGCGAAAAGGTCTGCGGCAGTGGGACTTCGGCGACCTGCCAGCGACCTTCGAGTCGACCTCCGGCGGGCAGACCGTCCACGGTTTCCCTGCTCTGGTGGACCGCGGCGACCACGTCGACATCGTGGTGATGCCAGGCGCGCGAGAGGCCGGCGCGGCCACCGCGCTGGGTGTGCGCAGGCTGTTGCTGCTCAACACGACCGCGCCCTGGAAGCGGGTCCTGGCCACCCTGACCAACGCGCAGAAGCTGGCTCTGGGCGACAACCCGCACGGTTCGGTGCCGGCCCTGCTCGACGACGCCCTCGCCTGCGCCGTCGACGCGATCGTCCTCGAACGCGGTGGCGAAGGCGCTGGGGCCGATGGCGTTCGCGACGCCGCCACCTTCGAGGCGGTGCTCGCCGCGGTCCGCACCCACATCGCGACCCGCGTGCTGACGGTGGTGGCAGAGGTGGAGCCGGTCCTGTCCGCGGCCAGGGAGGTGCGAGTACGCCTCGACGGCCTCTCCACGCCGTTTGCCTCAGCCCTCGTCGCCGACGTCCGGGCCCAGCTCGACAGCCTCGTCTACGGCGGCTTCATCGCCGACACGGGACTGGCACACCTGCCCCACCTGCGGCGCTACCTGCGGGCGATGCTGCAGCGGCTCGACAAGGCCCCCTCCTCACCGGCCGCGCTGACGCGGGACGCGGCGAACCAGGAGGTCGTGGACCGCGTCGAGATCGCGTATGCCGACCTGCTCGACTCCCTGCCGCCCGTCGAGCGTCGCTCGGCCCCGGTCCGGGATGTCGGGTGGATGGTCGAGGAGCTGAGGGTGAGCCTGTTCGCGAACGGGCTCGGCACGGCACACCCGGTGTCGGAGAAGCGGATCCGGGCAGCGATCGCCGCCCTGGAGTGAGTCGCGACCCCCGCAGCGACGCGCGAGGGCCCCGACCACGTGGTGGTCGGGGCCCTCGTCGGTGAGGTGTCGGCTCAGGCGAGGTGGACGTTCTCGTGGCCCTCGGACGACAGCGACTCGTGCTTGACGTTGAGGAATCCGAACGTGATCAGTGAGCCGACGATGATCATGGCTCCGGCCACGAGGTAGGCGTGGCTCGACCCGAACGTCTGTGCCTGCAGCGCGATCTGGTGCTGCGCGGCCTGGACCTGCTCGGGGGACAGCGAACCTGAGGCCACCTTGGCCTGGAGCGCGGCTCCGAGCTCGGCACCCTTGTCCTTGGCGCCGTTGGCGAACACCGTGCTCAGCGTGGCCAGACCCAGTGCGCCACCGACCTGCTGCATCGTGTTGAGCACGGCAGAGGCGACACCGGAGTCCTCCGAGGCCACCCCGGCGGTTGCCGTGAGCGTCATCGGCACGAAGGTCAGGCCCATGCCGACCGCGAGGATGGTGATCCACGGGAGCAGGCCCGTGGCGTACGAGCTGTCGACCTCGAGCTGGGCGAACCCGAACATGCCGGTCGCGGCCAGCAGGGTGCCGACGCCCGAGATCCACCGGGGGTCGACCCTGGTCATCAGGGTCGAGGCGATCTGCGCGGCGACGACGATGCCGAACGAGAACGGGAGGAACGCGAAGCCGGACTTGAGCGGCGAGTAGCCCAGCACCTGCTGGATGTACAGGCCGAGGAAGTAGAACATCGCGAACATCGCGGCGCCGACGATGAGCATCACGGCGAACGAAGTGCCGCGGGTGCGGTCGGCCAGGATGCGGATCGGCATGAGGGCGTGGGTGGAGCGCATCTCGACGACGACGAACGCGACGAGCATCGCGACACCGGCGACGAGCGTGGTGAGGGTGGTCGCCGAGGTCCAGGAGTCGCTGGCCGCGTTGGTGAGGCCGTAGACGAGGGACACCAGGCCACCGGTGCCGAGGATCGCGCCGGGGACGTCGATCCGGCCCTTGCCGGGCTCGGACTCGGAGAGGAAGCGCGGCGCGAGGAAGGCGACCAGGAGGCCGATCGGCACGTTGATGAACATCGTCCAGCGCCAGTCGATCTCGGTGAGCGCGCCACCGAGGATGAGGCCGACGGCGGCGCCGGCACCGGACATCGCGGCATACACACCCATGGCGCGGTTGCGCGCGGGGCCGGCGGGGAAGGTCGTGGTGATCAGTGCGAGGGCTGTGGGGGAGGCCAGTGCGGCGCCGATGCCCTGCAGCGCGCGGGCACCGAGCAGCATGCCCTCGGTCTGGGCCAGGCCGCCGAGAAGGGAGGCGCCCGCGAAGACGAGCACACCGGTCATGAAGACCTTGCGGCGACCGAACAGGTCACCGAGGCGTCCGCCGAGGAGCAGCAGTCCGCCGAAGGCGAGGGTGTAGGCCGTGACGACCCACGAGAGGTTCTCCTGGGTGAAGCCGAGGTCGGCCATGATGTGCGGCATCGCGATGTTCACGATCGTGCCGTCGAGCACGACCATGAGCTGGGCGGCCGTGATGACGGTCAGGGCGATGCCCAGGTGCCGGCCCTTGCCGCTGGGCGCGACCTCGGGTTCCGGAGTCGAGACGGACTCGACGACAGCAGTCGAAGACATGGTGGATCCTTCTGGGTGGATGGAGTGAGCTGGCGTGGTGTCAGCCGACGTGGCGTCAGGTGACCTCACGGTGACGTGGTGAGGGTGCAGCGGTGGAGAGAGGCCGAGGGGTGGTCAGCCGCGCTGCAGGGTCGCGGCGCAGGCGGGGAGGACGACGCTGTCCACCAGGGAGATGAGGCGCTCCTGTGACGGGTTGGTGCCCGTCAGCATCGCCTCGTGGATACAGATGGCCGGCAGCAGACGTGCCAGCATTTCCAGGTCGGCGCCGTTGCCGATCTCCCCGCGCAGCTGAGCGGCGCGGAAGGTCTTGAGGGTGACCGCCATCTTGGGCGCCATGAGGCGGGTCATGATGGCTTCACGGAGCTCGGGGTCGCGGTGCAGTGACCCGAGCAGGGCGGCGAACACCTGGACCGGGAGGTCCTCGCCGATCCCGCCCTTGGCACAGGCCTGGGCAATGAGGTCACCGCGCAGGCTGCCGGTGTCGGGGTAGCGGTCGGCCTCGACGCCGATCATCAGCTGGAGCGCGTCGATGACCAGGTCGACCTTCCCCGGCCAGCGACGGTAGAGAGTGGCCTTCGAGGCCTTCGCCGCACTGGCCACGGCGTCGAAGTTCAGGCGGTCGTACCCCACGTCGGCCAGGGTCTCGAGCGCGGCTTCGAGGATCTCCCGTTCGCGGTCGCCCTCGACCCGGGGGCGGGAGCGCGCCGGTTCGGGCGCCTCCTGGGTCCCCAGGGCGGTGGCGGTGCTGGTGGGAGTCACGGTGGTCTTCCTCGAGTCGATGGACAGTACGAAACTGTTTCGTTTCATCGAACCGTACGCCTGCTCGCCCCATTCCGCAAAGTGGTCAAGTGTGACGGGCATCACATTCGGATGGCTCGCGAAACTCCCGACGGTGGTGGAGGTGAGGCACGGAATCCCCTGCCATGCTGAAGCGTTGCCACTGTGGACCGGGACGTCTGCGAGCATCCCGGGCCAGAAGCAGAGAACCTGACGAGCCCAGATCAGACCTGGGAACCGACCGCTGGAGTAGCCGTGCTGAACCCATCCGAGCTCTACCACTTCGAGACCGACACCGACCCGCAGGAGCTGCGGGCGTCGGTCATGGTCGTCGCGCTCGGCGGCTTCATGGATGCGGGCCACACGCAACGGATCCTCACCGACCACCTCCTGGGCTCGGGCGAGTCGACCGTCGTCGTCTCGTTCGACACCGACCAGATGATCGACTACCGCGGTCGTCGACCTGCGATGGTCTTCGACTCCAACCGCTGGATGAGCTACGACGACCCGTGCCTGGCGCTGCACCGGCTCGTCGACCGGGACGGCACGCCCTACTTCCTGCTGACCGGACCCGAGCCGGACTTCCAGTGGGAGCGGATGACCGAGGCGGTCCGTCAGCTCGTGGTGCTGCTCGGCGTCACCCTCGTCGTCAGTGCCCACGGCATCCCCATGGCGGTCCCGCACACCCGCCCCATCGGGCTCACGTCCCACGCGACGGACCCGCGGCTGATTCCCTTGCAGGACAACCCGTTCGGTCGCGTCGAGGTGCCGGCGAGCCTGTCCTCCCTGCTCGAGCTGAGGCTGGGGGAGTCAGGTCACGACGCCCTCGGGTTCGCCGTGCACGTGCCGCACTACCTCGCTCAGGCAGAGTTCGCCGACGGCGCCGTGACCGCGCTCAACGCGATCACCGCCGCCACCGGGCTCAACCTGCCCATCGACGACCTCATCGCGCAGGCGGGGCTCAACCGCGCCGAGATCGCGCGCGAGATCGAGGGGTCCGACGAGGTGTCGCAGGTGATCGCCGCGCTGGAGCGCCAGTACGACACGTTCAGCGAGGGTCGTCAGAAGCCGAGCCTGCTCGCCACCGACGTCAGCGAGCTGCCGTCGGCGGACGAGATCGGCGCCGAGTTCGAGCAGTTCCTGCGCGACGTCGCCGATGACGAGGCCGCCGGCGAGGGCAACCCCAGCTGACCAGTCCGGCGCCGAACCACGCGCCACGTCGCCGGGGCGGGGGCCCCGGCGACTCGTCAGACCTTGGCGTGCTTGGCGCGCGAGAAGCTGTAGAGAGCGAACGCCGCGAAACCGGCCGCCATCACGACGAGCAGGGCGGGGCCGAAGGGTTCGTCGCGTAGCGACTTGAGCGCGCCGTCGAGGCCGCTGGCCTCCGCCGCCTGCTTGTGCACGCCGGCAGCGGCGAACAGGAACCCGACGATCACCAGGGCGATGCCCTTGGCGATGTAGCCGATCCGGCCGGCGCGCGTCGCCCACGTGCCGGGGTGGTCCTGGAGGTCCTGGAGGAACTTCTTCGTCCATCCCTTGTGGACGTGGTAGATGCCGACGCCGATGATCGCGAGTCCGATGACGACCACGAGTGCTCGCCCACCGGGCTTGTCCAGCAGCTTGGCGGTGAAGTCGACGCTCTGGCTGCGGCTGTCACTGGACCTGCCCCGGGCGAACTGGAACGCCGACCAGGCGAGGGCGACGTAGATGACCGCCTTGCCCGCGGCCTTGGCCCGGCCGCCCCACGCGTCCTTGTCGTCACCGGGGTGTCCCACGAAGGCATCGGCGACCTGCCAGATGGCCAGGCCGAGGAAGCCGACGACGCCCACCCACAGGGCCGCCTTGCCCGCCCCGTTGCCGGCGAGGGACGCGAGGGCGCCGCTCTGGTCGGCGTTCTTGCCTCCGCTGCCGCCGAAGGCCACCTGGAGGGTGATCCAGCCGATCAGCAGGTGCAGCAGGCCACTCGTGGCGTAACCCACGCGCGCGGCGGCCTCCAGAGCGGGGTGGTCGGATGCCTTGGAGGCGGCCTGCTTGACGTCCTGGGAGTCCATGTCACCACCTAACCACGCATCCCCGCAGGTCAGGGGGTTTGCCAGGGCCCAATGGCCAGGGGTTTGCCAGAGCCTGAGGGTCAGGGTCTTCGCCGGGTCCCGGTCTCGGTGTTGGCCTCGTTCTCGATCCCGGCCTCGGCCTCGGTCCCGGCCTCGGCCTCGGCCTCGGTCCAGCGCTGTCGAGGGACTAGTCCTTGGCCTCGGACCAGCGCCGGATGATCGAGGCGTCGGCGACGAAGCGCACCTGCGTCGACCCGGTCCAGCGCCGGGCGCTGTCGGTCAGGGCGCGCTCGAGCCGGGTCCTGGCCTCGGCGGCGTTCTCCTCCGGGACGTGGACGAGCAGCTCGTCGTGCAGGCACAGCACGATCTGGGCGCCGAGGTCTCGCGTCGTGACCCTGACCGTGGCCGCCCACGCCTTGAACAGCTCGGCGGCGCTGCCCTGGATCACGGCGTTGCGGGCGAACCGGCCACGGGCGGCGTCGTAGGCCGCCGTGCCGTCCGCGGGCGCGTCGGCCAGGACCGCGTCGAGGCGGATCAGCCGACCCCCGAAGGTGCGCAGCGGCTCGCGCCGCAACCCCGCGGCATACGCGGCATCGAGGTAGCCCATGGCGACCGGGTAGGTGCGCTCGAGGTCCTTGAGCGCCTCGCCGGCTGCTCCGCTGCGCTGGCCGTACATCGCCGCGAGGACCGCGATCTTGGCCACCGGACGCTCCACCCCGAGCGCCGCCGCCACCGGCGCGTAGAGGTCGTCCGCCCGGGTTGCCGCGGCGAAGGCCTCGTCGCCGGAGACCGCGGCCAGGACTCGCGGTTCGATCTGGCCGAGGTCTGCGCGGACGAAGACGTGACCGGGGTGGGCGGCCACGGCAGGGCGCAGCGACGTGGGCAGGTTGTGGAGGCCGTTCTGCGCGGTCATCCGTCCAGCGGCTCCGTCGCAGGCGGTCCACCCGCCGCGCAGCCTGTCGTCCGGCCCCACGTGGGCGTCGAGCCAGGGGTAGCCGTAGGTGGTCGCGATGCGTTCGGCCTTGCGCCAGTCCAGGAGGGCGCCGACCACTGCGTGGGTCTCGCGGAAGGGCTCCAGGACCCACTTGCGCGTGTTGGGTACGACAACCCCGACAGAGGCGAGGAGCTCCTTGACCTGCAACGGGTTTCGCAGATCCGTGGACTCGCGACCGGGCGTGTGGGAGAGCACCTGCAGGTCGCGTTCGGCGCGGATCCGTCTCGCGTCCGCCTCGCTCTCGGGACGGGCTCCGGCAGCCTCCGCGATCATCCGCTCGGCGGTCGCCCGGTCGACGGGCAGCCCGTCGCGGGCGAGCTCGACACACAGGAACGCTGCGGCGGACTCCGAGTGGGCCGCCGCCACGGACCGTGGGCCCACCTCCGCCAGGGCGGACTCCTGGGCGTTTGCGCAGGCGAGGGTCGCYCGGCCCCACGCCACCACCGTGTCGTCGTCCGGCACCCACGTGGCCGTGCCCGCGTCGGGGTCGAGGTAGCCGTCGGACCTCACCACCGACAGTCCCGCGTCGACGTCGGTGCCCGGCCCGCCGGTCGACGCCCCGGACACCCCCGACGCCCGCGAGGGCTCGGTGGTGTGGAAGTCGAAGAGGTCTCCGCGCGTCGCAGCGGGCAGGCCCGCACGATCCAGCCGGTGTGCCGCGGCCCACGCCACCTGGGGCGTCGCCTCCCACCCGCCGGCGAGCAGGCGATGGGCTTCGGCCACGTCCCAGCAACGGTTCACCGGCACCCCGGCCGCGACGAGTGCGGAGGCGTCGCCACCGGCGGACCACCAGACCCACCTCACGTCACCGGCCTGCTCGAGGTCGGCTGCCCGCGGGACGAGCTCGCCCACCGGGCCGATGAGCTGGACGTGTTCGCCCACGATCGCGGCGCGACCGTCCGCTGTGGCGACGAACGCGACGTGGGCAGCAGGCATGGCGGCCACATCCTCGCACCCGGGACCGACGACCCGGTCGGTGGTCAGGTGCGGGTCTTGAGGGCGACCTGGCGCTTGATCCGGCTCAGCATCCCGACCATGCCACGCAGCCGCAGCGGCGAGACCGCCTCACCGAGCGAGAACCGGTACGGCGCGTCCTCCGGCACGGCCAGCACCTCGGCGGCGGTCAGGCCGTCGAGCCCCTCGCTGAGGATCCCCGCGAACCCGCGGGTCGTCGGCGCCTCCGCGGGCGCCGAGAAGAACAGGTGCACGGCCCGCTCACCCGGCTGGTCGGCGGGCTCGTCCGCGACCTCGACGGCGAGGAAGATCGGGGACTGGCACTCGTGGACCTGTTCCATGGTGTCGAGCGACCCGGCATACCTCTCCGGGAGGTCGGGCAGTCCCTCACTGAACTCCAGCAGGAGCTCCAGGCGTTGCGGCGCAAGCAGATCCGCGAAGTCGTCGGCGATCTCCTGCATCGCAGCCGGCAGGGGGACGGGCTGGGCCGAGGCCTGGTCACTCACGGCACTGGTCACGTCGGCGCGCCTTGTTCGACAGGGACGCGCACGGCGTTGCCCCACTCGGTCCACGAGCCGTCGTAGTTGCGGACGGCGTCGAAGCCCAGCAGGTGGGTGAGGACGAACCAGGTGTGCGACGAGCGCTCGCCGATGCGGCAGTAGGCGATCGTGGCGGCGTCGGGGGACAGGCCCTGCTCCTGCAGGTAGATCGCCTCGAGGTCCTCGCGCGACTTGAAGGTGCCGTCCTCGTTGGCCGCCCGGGCCCACGGCACCGACTTGGCGCCCGGGATGTGCCCGCCGCGCATCGCGCCCTCCTGGGGGTAGTCGGGCATGTGCAGCAGCTCGCCGCTGAACTCGCCGGGGGAGCGCACGTCGACCAGCGGCCCACCGAGGTGGGCGAGCACGTCCTCCTTGAACGCCCGGATCGGCGCGTCGTCGCGTTCCACCACGGGGTATGCCGCGTCGCCGGCCAGGGCGCCGACGGCGGGAACCTCTCGCGTGAGCTCGCGACCCTCGGCCGCCCACTTGGCGCGACCGCCGTCGAGCAACCGGACGTCCTCGTGGCCGAACAGGCTCATCACCCACAGCGCATAGGCGGCCCACCAGTTGTTCTTGTCGCCGTAGACCACGACCGTGGTGCCTCGGCCGACGCCGCGGGCCGACATGACCGCGGCGAACTGCTCGGCGTCGACGTAGTCGCGCACCACCGGGTCGTTCAGGTCCTGGTGCCAGTCCAGCTTGAGCGAGCCGGGGATGTGGCCCGTGTCGTAGAGCAGCACGTCCTCGTCGGACTCCAGGACGACGATGCCGTCGGGCCCACCGACGGCTCCGGCCTCGATCTGGTCGGCCAGCCACTGCGTGCTGACCAGCCGCTCCGGGTGGGCGTACTGCGTGAAGCCGGCGGAGGAGGACTCAGTGGTTGGGGCCATGTCCCAAGGCTAATCCCGCTGGTCCTCCGGGCCCATGGCAGGATGGCGGCGACCGACCGAAACGAAACCCGGAGGGGTGCTGACGTGGGCTTTCTCGGAATGGGCAAGGACGAGGCGGAGGCAAAGCCGACCTCGGCGCTCGAACGGGGGAAGGCCCCTCGCGAGGACTCGGGCATGTTCTCCGGCGCAGTGACCGGCCTGATCGAGAGCCTGCTCGACGTGGGCATCGACGGCAAGGGTCCGTTCGACTCGGCGCAGAAGGTCGCCGATGTCCGGCGGGCCGAGAAGCCGGGTGCCGAGGAGGCGGTCGACGCCGTCGTGCGAAGTCACCTCAGGCTTGCTGCCGCCGGTGGTTTCGTCACCGGGCTGGGCGGTTTCGTCACGCTGCCGGTGGCGCTCCCGGCCAACGTCGTCGAGTTCTACGTCGTGGCGACCCGGATGGTGGCCTCGATCGCGTCCCTGCGCGGCTACGACATCAAGCGGCCCGAGATCCGCTCGGCGGTGCTGCTCACCCTCGTCGGGGCCGACGCCGACGACCTGCTGAAGAAGGCGGGTGTGGCCTCGACCGGCCGGCTCGCCAACCTCGCGGCCCAGCGGCTGCCCGGACCGGCGTTGATGGTGGTCAACAAGGCGGTCGGTTTCCGGCTGCTGTCGACCGCCGGGAAGAAGACGCTGAGCCGGTTCGGCAAGGGCGTGCCGGTCATCGGCGGCGTCGTCGGCGCCGGCCTCGACAGCTACCTGCTGAAGAAGATCGCCGACCACGCGCGCCACGAGTTCCCGCCCAGGGCCACCGGACTCTGACTGCCCGGCTCCGAGTGGCGTGGGCCGCCTCGTGTGCGCACGCTGGGACGGTGCCGGGAATCACCGGGGCACCCAGGTCGTTTGAACTGTGTCCGGGCCACGTCGGCGTCCGGGAGCGGCGCCCTCGAACAACCTGAGCCCTCGAACAACCTGCGCCCTCGAACAACGGGAGTCTGACCATGGCCATGACCCGCTTCGGTGCCCTGCGCACCATCGCCACCGCGGTACGGACCTCAATGCGTCCTGGTTCGCCCGCCCTGGGGGAACGCCTGATGAGCCTGCCCCGGCTCGTCCGGGCCACTTTTCGCGGTGAGTATGCCGGGACCACCCGCGGTCGGCTGCTGATGGTTCTCGGGGCGGTGGCCTACGTCGTGTCGCCCATCGACCTGATCCCCGAGCTGGCGCTGTCCGTCTTCGGCCTCGCCGACGACGCCGTGGTGGTGTCGTGGATCGCTGCGACCGTCGTCAACGAGACCGAGTCGTTCCTGGCCTGGGAGCGCGCCACGCCGGCGACGACCGTGCACGAGACCGTGGAGGGCGACGTCGTCCGCTGACGCCACGCACGTCCTGACGCGCGGCCGGGGTGTGGGAAGCGGTCGGCTGGTGGAGGACGCCGTTGCGGCGCCGTTGTGGCGCCCGCGAGCCACACCCGGGGCAGCGCCGACCCGGGCGTCCACAGGGCTCGAGCACCGGCGCTGACGGACGGCTGCCTGGACGCCAGCGTTGGCCCATGAGCCAGATCAGACTGCGCGGCCCGGCGGACGTCGTGGCCGTCCTGCCCTACCAGCTCGGCTACCACCCGCAGGGCTCGATCGTGCTGCTCGCCCTGCACGGTCGCAGCGTCGGGCTGATCGAGCGGATCGACCTGCCGCCAGCGGAGGACGTCGAGGAGGTTGGCCGCGTCCTCGTGGGTCCGCTGCTCCGTGACCGTCCGGAGGCGGTCATGCTCGTGGGCTACGAGACGGCCCCGGGCTCGAGCAGGCCCGCTCTGGAGGTCGTCCGTCGGCTGGCGACCGAGGCCGACCTCGATGTGCTCGACCGCCTCGTCGTCCGTGACGGGCGCTGGTTCGGCATCGACTGCGCCGACGGGTGCTGCCCGCCGGAGGGTGCGCCGGTCCCGGAGGCAGCCGACACCCCGGCCGTCGCCGAGTACGTCGGGCTCGAGGTCGCGCCGCTGACCGGTCGGTCGGCGATTGCCGGCCTCGTCGCCGCGGATCCTGCCCTGGCCGAGGCCGTGGCCACCGAGCTGACCGGGGTCGTGCCGTCCGACCCGGGACGGTCCGAGGCCGCCCGTCGGCTCGAGGCGCTGTCGCGCTGGTCCGTGGTCTGCGACGTGACCGATGGCGCCGCCGACGTCCAGGATCTCGGACCGGCCGAGGTCTCCCTGCTCGTGCGCAGCCTGGAGGACCTCGCGCTGCGTGACGGGCTGGTGGGCTGGCTGTGCCCGGGTTCGCTGCCCCTGGACTCCCTGGAGCCGGACCTCGTCGACGCCCTGCGCTGCACCATGCCACCTCCCACCTGGCAGCGCGGGTCCGGTGGCGCCTCGGCCGTGGCCGGGGGCAGGCTGCTCGCCAGGTTGCAGTCCCTGGCCAGGTCGGTGCCGGACGAGCACGCGGCGCCGGTGCTCACCGTGCTCGCCAGCTGTGCCTGGTGGCGCGGTGACGGTGCCCTGGCCCGGACCTGTGTGGACCGTGCCCTGCGGGCGCGCCCCGAGTACCGTCTGGCGCTGCTGCTCGAAGGCATGCTCGACCTCGGAGTGCGCCCCGGGAGCCAGGGGGAGCAACCCGCGGCGGAGCTGCGGTCCGGCTGACAGGATGCGTCGCGCCGCCTCGAGGCGGCCGGGCTCGAGGCGGCCGGGCCCGGGGCGGCCGGGCCCGGGG
>NZ_JBFUEP010000020.1:0-70201 GCF_056403895.1 Pedococcus sp. P2_E5 | reverse complement strand
GGCCTGACCATGCCGTTCCTGTCCTACGGAGGCTCCTCCCTGCTCGCCAACTGGACCCTCGTCGCCCTGCTGCTGCGCATCAGCGACGTCGCCCGCCGACCCGTCGATGAGGTCAAGCCCGGTGCGACCTCGTCGGGCGAGGCCAGGACCGAAGTGGTGGCGATCCGATGAACGCCCCCATCCGGCGGCTGTCGACCGTCGTCGCCCTGTTGTTCACGGCGCTGCTGATCTCCTCGACCTACATCTCGTTCGTCCAGGCCAAGGCCCTCCAGGACCGCCCCGAGAACCGTCGCACCCTGTTGGCCAACTACGCCCGCGAGCGCGGCCAGATCCTCGTCGGTGGCACGCCCGTCGCGAAGTCCACGGCCACCAAGGACGAGCTCAAGTGGCTGCGCACCTATCCGCAGGGCGACCTCTACTCGCACATCACCGGCTACTACTCGTTCACCTACGGCGCCGGCGGTGGCGTCGAGGGTGCCGAGAACAGCCTGCTCGCCGGGTCGTCCGACAAGCTCTTCTACCGCCGCGTCTCCGACATCCTCACGGGCAAGGAGCAGACCGGCGCCAGCCTCGAGCTCACCATCAACGCCAAGGCACAGGCCGCGGCCGACAAGGCTCTGGGCGACCAGCGCGGCGCTGTCGTCGCCCTCGACCCCACGACCGGTGAGATCCTCGCCCTCGTCAGCCACCCGGCATACGACCCCTCCGTGCTGAGCAGCCACGACACCGACAAGGTCGTCGCGGCCTGGAAGCAGCTCAACGCCGCCGCCACGCAGCCGATGGTCGACCGCGCCATCGCCGGAAACCTCTATCCACCGGGGTCGACGTTCAAGATCGTCACGGCCGCCGCGGCCCTCGAGTCCGGCAAGTTCACCGAGGAGAGCCAGATCCCGGGCCCGGCGGTGCTCGACCTGCCGCAGACCAGCTCCGACCTGCCCAACGACTTCCAGGGCAACTGCGGAGCCAACAACAAGACCACCCTCACGCACGCCCTCGAGATCTCGTGCAACACCGCGTTCGGGTGGCTGGGCATGCAGGTGGGTGCCGACGACTTCCGCGCCCAGGCGGCGAAGTTCGGGATCGGTGACCGCCTGTCGGTGCCGATGACGGTCACGCCGAGCTCGGTGCCGGCGGAGCTCAACCTGCCCCAGCTCGCGCAGTCCGCGATCGGTCAGTACGACGTGCGCGTCACACCACTGCAGGTCGCGATGATCTCGGCGGCCATCGCCAACAACGGGATCGTGATGCGTCCCCACCTCGTCAAGAAGGTCACCTCCTCCGACCTCGAGGTGATCGACGAGACGCAGCCCGAACAGCTGTCGCAGGCCGTCTCGGCCGACACCGCGGCAGCGCTGACCCGCATGATGGAGGCCGTCGTCCGCAGCGGCACCGGCAGGGCGGCCCAGATCAGCGGGATCGACGTGGCGGGCAAGACCGGCACGGCACAGCACGAAGCCGGCAAGGCTCCCCACGCCTGGTTCACCGGGTTCGCCCCGTCCAGCGACCCCAAGGTCGCGGTCGCGGTCGTCGTCGAGGACGGCGGCAATGCAGGCAACGAAGCCGCGGGCGGCCGGGTCGCCGCACCGATCGCCAAGGCCGTCATGGAAGCGGTGTTGGGCAAGTGAGCCACGAGACCGGCCAGGTGCTGGCCGACCGCTACCGACTCGTCGAGCGCATTGCCCTCGGCGGGATGGGTGAGGTGTGGCGGGCCCACGACGAGACGCTGGATCGCGAGGTCGCCGTCAAGGTCCTCCTCCCCGGCAGCGCCCAGGACGAGGGATTCCTCGAACGCTTCCGCGCCGAGGCACGTCACAGTGGCGGACTGACCCACCCCAACATCGGCACCGTCCACGACTTCGGTGAGGAGGACGGGAGTGCCTTCCTCGTCATGGAGCTCCTGCAGGGCAAACCCCTGTCGACGCTGATCCGCGAGCGCGCGCCCATGCCCCAGGCCGAGGTCACCGAGATCCTCTACCAGGCGGCGCTGGCCCTGCAGGCCGCGCACGAGGCGGACGTGGTCCACCGCGACGTCAAGCCGGCCAACATCGTCGTCGACGCCAACGGGTACGCCAAGCTCACCGACTTCGGCATCGCCCGCGCCCTCAACGAGGCGCCGCTGACCCAGACCGGGGAGGTGCTGGGCACGCCCCACTACCTGGCTCCCGAGCAGGCCAAGGGGGAGGTGGCGGGGCCGTTGAGCGACGTCTACGCCCTGGCCGTCGTCGGCTACGAGATGATCACCGGCCAGCGACCGTTCTCCGGCGACACCCTGGTGACCACTGCCCTCGCGCACATCAGCCAGCCGGCACCACAGCTCTCCGACGACGTCGAGGAACCCCTGCGCACCACGGTCATGGCGGCGCTGGCCAAGGACCCGACCCTGCGACCCCAGAGCGCGGCCGCCTTCGCCGAGGCGCTCAGGCTGCCGCCCGGACAGGTCCCCGCGGACCTGGTCGCCGGCGCGGCCGCGGCCGTCGCACCCTTCATCGTGGGGGTCCCGGCCGACCTCGGACCCGAGGGGACGCTGCCGACGTCGGTCATGCCGACGCCGGCAGCCTCCGGTGCTGACATCACCACCGGACACGACGACACGGACGCGGCGGCGGTGCACGACACGCGCCGGCCGGGGTGGCTGGTCCCCGCCGCGGCGGCGGTCGTCGTGCTCCTCGTCATCATGGTGGCCATCGCCCTGGGCGGTCGAGGAGCCGGAGCGCAGCAGGGCAGCCCCGGTGCCACCACGCCCAGCACTGCCACCACCACCAAACCGTCCACAGCGACCACGACAGCGACGACGACGGCGGGCCGGACCACAACGCCCGCCACCACTGCCGCGCCGAAGACGCCCGCCCACGCGGGCACCGGCAAGGGCAAAGGGGGAAAGAAGAAGTGACTGCACCACGCCTGCTCGGGGGACGCTACGAGGTCGGAGAGCTCCTCGGCCGTGGCGGCATGGCCGAGGTCCACCTGGGTCACGACACGCGGCTCTCGCGACTCGTGGCGATCAAGATGCTGCGCTCGGACCTGGCGCGCGACCCTGCGTTCCTCGCCCGCTTCCGCCGGGAGGCGCAGTCTGCCGCAGGCCTCAACCACGCGTCGATCGTGGCCGTCTACGACTCCGGCGAGGACCACGCCACCGAGACCGGAGGCGCCAGCGTGCCGGTCCCGTTCATCGTCATGGAGCACGTCGAGGGACAGACCCTGCGCGAGCTGCTCAACGACACCTCACCGCTCGCACCGGCCGAGGCCGCGCGGATCACCGAAGGTGTCCTCGACGCCCTCGCCTACAGCCACCGCATGGGCATCGTGCACCGCGACATCAAGCCCGCCAACGTGATGATCGGCCCCCAGGGCCAGATCAAGGTGATGGACTTCGGCATCGCCCGCGCGGTCGCCGACGCCAACGCGACGATGACCCAGACCCAGGCCGTCATCGGCACCGCCCAGTACCTCTCCCCGGAGCAGGCGCAGGGCCACCACGTCGACGCCCGGTCGGACCTGTACTCCACGGGCTGCCTGCTCTTCGAGCTGCTCACCGGGCGGCCGCCGTTCCAGGCCGACTCCCCGGTTGCCATCGCCTACCAGCACGTCGGGCAGCCCCCGCCGCGTCCGTCGACCCTCACCCCCGGCATCGACCACGACCTCGACGCCGTGGTCCTGCACGCCTTGGCCAAGGACCGCGAGTCCCGCTACCAGGACGCCACCGCCTTCCGAGCCGACCTCCAGGCCGCGCGCCTGGGCCGGCCGATCAGCGCGGCCGCCCGTGGCACTGCCGGTGCCGCCGGCAGCGCCGCCGACGCGACCGTTGCCCTCACACCAGCCAGCGTGGCCGCAGCCACCACCGTGCTCCCTGCCGGGGGGACGTATGCCGCGCCGGCGCCGGCGGGGTCCAACACGGCGACCCTGCCCGCCATCGGGCACGACCCCGACGACGAGCCCCGCAAGCGGCGCGGCCTGGCGTACTTCCTGCTCGTCCTCGCCGTGCTCGGTGCCCTGACCCTGATCGGCGTGGCCGGGAAGGCCCTGCTCGACCGGCCCGGGCAGAACCAGGCGAAGGTGGCGGTCCCCTCGGTGATCGACCTGCCCGTCGCAACGGCCGAGGCCAGGATCCGCGCCCTCGGACTGGTGCCCGAGCCCACCGACGTCAACAGCACCAAGGAGGTCGGCACCGTCGTCGACCAGAACCCGAGCGCCAGTGAGATGGTCGCGAGCGGCAGCAAGGTGGGCATCAGCGTGTCGATCGGGCCGAACACCGTCGACCTGCCCGACCTCAAGGGCTTCAGCAAGGAGGAGGCCGCCGCCCAGCTCGCCGACCTCAACCTGAAGGTGGGCACCGTCAAGGAGGTCGACGACACCGGGCTCGACAAGGGCAAGGTCTCGACGACCTCACCGGCTGCCGGCGAGGCGGTGGCGGTCGGCTCGGCCGTCAACCTGAACGTGTCGTCCGGCAAGGTGACGGTCCCCGATGTCGTGGGCAAGACCCGCAACGAGGCGGCCGACCTGCTCGGCGAGCTCGGGCTGAGCGTCAAGACGACCTACGTCGACAGCACCGAGCCGGAGAACACCGTGCTCAAGCAGAGCATCAAGGCCAAGACGAAGGTCAACGACGGCTCCACCATCACCTTGACCATCGCGCAGCCACCGCCCCCGGTGCAGACGCCCACGACCCCACCGACGACGGCGACGACCACGGCGCCCCCCACCCTGCCCACGGGCACGGCGACGACGCTGCCCTAGCGACTCGGCCGAGCGACCCGGCCCTGGCGATCGGCCCCTGGCGTCTCGGCCCCTGGCGTCTCGGCCCCTCAGCCGGCGGCGACGGCTCGAGCCACGCCCTCGGCGTCGCGGACCAGCGGGCTGAGGCCTGCCGAGCGGGCGACCGCGTCGGCCAGGCCGCAGAGGACCAACCAGTTGGCGAGGATGCGGTGCCCGCCCTCGGTGAGCACGCTCTCGGGGTGGAACTGCACGCCGTGCAGAGGCAGGTCACGGTGACGCGCGGCCATGATGATGCCGGACTCGGTGTGCCCGTTGGCGACGAGTGCCTCGGGCACGGTCGCGGGGTCGATGGTGAGCGAGTGGTAGCGCGTGGCCGTGAAGGGGGACGGCAGCCCCACGAGCACTCCCGTGTCGTCGTGCAGGACCCGGGAGGTCTTGCCGTGCAACAGCTCCGGCGCGCGGCCGACCGTCGCCCCGGTCACGACTCCGAGGGCCTGGTGACCGAGGCACACGCCGAGCATCGGCTGCGCGCGCTCCCCACAGGCCTCGATCATCGCCATCGAGACGCCGGCCTCCTCGGGGGTCCCGGGTCCGGGTGAGACCAGCACGCCGTCGAACTCCGCGCCGTCGGCGGGACGGACGGCGTCGTTGCGCACGACCTCGCACTCGGCGCCGAGCTGCTGGAGGTAGCCGACGATGGTGAAGACGAAGCTGTCGTAGTTGTCGACGACGAGGATGCGGGTCATGGGTACTCCTCCGTCATCGGTACAGCTCTGTCACCGGCCTGGACCACGTGGGTGGGCGCACGCAGCGCGGAGTGATCCACCGTGTTCTCGTTGAAGGGCATCAACGGGGCGATGCGTGGGAAGAGCCACAGGAAACAGAAGGCCACCACGAGCAGCACCAGCACGACAGCGAGCAGCACCCGCACCACGAGGGGGCCGGGCAGCGACCGCCAGATCGCGGCATACAGCATCGGTCAGGCTCCCTTCGGGGCGGCGAGGGTGCCGGCAGGCAGGCCCTCGGCGTGGGGGTAGGTCTTCACCAGCTGGGCGAACACGACGTAGCGCTGGGCCGCGCTGTACTTGGGGTGGCAGGCGGTCATCGTCAGCCAGCGCTCGGTGGGCTTCGCGCCCGGCTGGTCGGGGACCGGGGCGATCACCGCGACGTCGCTGGGCGCCACGATCTCGTGCCGCTTCACGGCATACACGCTGTAGGCCGCCTTGGTCTCGACCACGACCAGGTCACCGGTGCGCAGCCTGTCGATGTCGTGGAACGGCCGCCCGTAGGTCGTGCGGTGCCCGGCGATCGCGAAGTTGCCGACCGCCCCGGGAACGGCGGTCCCGTCGTAGTGGCCGATGCCGTCCTGGAGGATGTCGCGAGTGGTGCCCTCGAGGAGAGGGCGTGCGTAGTGCGCCCCGAGGCGCGGGATCCGCACGATGGCGAACGCCGCACCGAACGGGACGGCCTTCGGTTGCTCACCGGGCCTGGTCGGCGCCGCCGCCGCGAAGTCGCGGGTCAGCGTCGAGACGGTCGCGTCCTGGGTGCGGTTGGCGGTGACATCGGTCCACCAGAGCTGCCAGCCGACGAAGAGGAGCAGCAGCAGCCCAGCCGTGACCATGAGGTCCCCGGCGACACCGAGGATCCAGCGGGCGACCCTCATCGGCGGGCCCGGGCGCGCTGGAGGTTGATCGAGCCGGCATAGGCGGGGAAGGTCTGCTGCACGCTCGTCCTCACGTCGTATCCCACGCCGACCTCGCCCACCCACTGTCGGTAGATGGACACCGACGGGCTGCGCTCCAGCGCTGTCTTGAGGTTGGACTGGTTACCCATGGCGGAGATGACGTAGGGAGGGGAGTAGACCCGGCCCTGGAGGATGAGGGTGTTGCCGACGCAGCGGACCGCGCTGGTGGAGATGATTCGCTGGTCCATCAGCATCATCGCCTCGGCTCCGCCCTCCCAGAGCGCGTTGACGACGGCCTGGACGTCCTGCTGGTGCACGACGTAGTCGTCGACCGAGAACCCGTCGGGCAGCACCGAGGGCACGTTCTTGGCATCGGTGAGCGACACCTGCACCGTGGGACCGGCCACGGCCTGGGTGCCGGCGGCCAGCGTCAGCTTGTCCGCCTCGGTGGTCAGCTGGGTGACGCGCAGGTCGCCCGGGGCCTGCTGGGCCGAGAGCCGGTCCACCTCGGCACGCAGCTGCGCGAGGCGGCCCGCGAGGACGGTGTTCTGGCGGGTCTGGTTGCGGATCAGGCCCGGCAGGTCACCACCCGAGGAGCGCAGGTCGGTGCCCTGGGCCGTGGCCGCACTCAGGGCGAAGAGCATTCCTGCGACCAGCGCCACCAGCGGAACCACGGCCGACCAGAGCGTGGGGCGACGCGTCAGCCACGTCAGCCGCTGGTCCGCCATGGCACTACGCTATGCCACACGTCGCGACGGTTGACGCTGCCGTCCGAGTTTCGAGGAGTGTTCCCGTGCCTGAGTCCAAGGGTCGCGCCAAGCGCGCTTACACCCCGCCGAGCAAGCCTGCCAAGGCCAAGGTCGGCAACCCGCCCTGGTTCGTGCCGGTGATGCTGACGCTCATGGTCGTCGGCCTCCTGTGGATCGTCGTCTTCTACATCACCAGTCAGCGCTTCCCGGTGGAGTCGCTCGGCCGCTGGAACCTCGGCATCGGCTTCGGCCTGATGCTCTCGGGGTTCGCCATGACGACCCGCTGGCGCTGACCAGAGTCGCTCGCGTCAGTCGCCTGACCCAGGAGTCGTCAGACCCAAGAGTTATCCACAGGGTTGTGCACAGCTGGGGACAAATGACAGGCGTGTAATACCCGCCCGAGGCGCCCTGGTTCAGCCGAGGAGCGCAGTCGGCGACGCGGCATACTTCGCGATCGCGACGGCCACCACGACGAGCAGCACCAGGGCCACTCCCGGCCACTGCCAGCCGCGGCGCTCGCGTGAGGACGTCGCCGCGATCACGCCGGCGACGGCGGCACCGGTGAGCAGACCGCCCAGGTGGGCCTGCCAGGCGATCCCGGGCACGACGAAGCCGATCACGGCGTTGATCCCGATCGTCGCGTACATGCCGGCCGAGGACCGACCCAGGTGCCGGTTGAGCACCAGGAGCGCGCCGAACAGGCCGAAGACCGCCCCCGACGCACCGACGGCGCCGATGTACCAGGAGCTCGGGTCCGACCCGTCGAAGGGCACGGCCGGGGACAGCAGCAGGTAGCAGGACGAGCCGCCGATCGCACTGACGAGGTAGACCGCCGCATAGCGAACGCCCCCGAGCAGCCGCTCGAGGTACTGCGCCCCCACCATCCACAGCGCCAGCATGTTGAACAGGATGTGCGTGATCGTCGCGTGGGCGAATGCCGAGGTGAGGAACCGCCACGGCTCGTGCGCGCCGAGGTACGGCACGAAGGAGATGTCGCCGCTCAGTCTCGGCTGAGCCGTCTGCAGCACGAAGACCAGGACGCAGATCGCCATGATCGCGTAGGACACCACGGGGGTGTCGCTCACGTTGCCGCCGAAGACGGTCCGCGTGGTGCGGACCGTCTTGGCCTGCTGCTTCACGCAGTCGACGCACTGGACGCCGACCGCGGCCGGTCGCTGGCACTCGGGACAGACCGGCCGCGCGCAGCGTTGGCAGCGCACGTAGGAGACCCGGTCGGGGTGCCGCGGGCAGACCGGTGTCGTCTGCTGTTGCGGGTATGCCGTGGGCTCACTCATGCGCGGACCTTGCCTTCGAGGGGTGGTGCCGGGTCGACGTCAGTCGTTGACGACGACCGACTCGATGACAACGTCCTCGACCGGCTTGTCATTCGCACCGGTGCGAACTGCTGCGATCTTGTCGACGACCTCGCGGCTCGGTCCGTCGGCCACCTCACCGAAGATGGTGTGCTTGCCCTGCAGCCAGGCGGCGTTGCCGACCGTGATGAAGAACTGCGACCCGTTGGTCCCCTTGCCCATCCGCTTGCCGGCGTTGGCCATGGCGAGCATGTAGGGCTTGGTGAAGTCCTTGTCGGGGCTGATCTCGTCGTCGAAGGTGTAGCCCGGGCCGCCGAAGCCCTGCCCGAGCGGGCACCCGCCCTGGATCATGAACCCGGGGATGATGCGGTGGAACACCAGGCCGTCGAAGAACGGCGTGGGGTTGGATCGGCCGGCGTCGTCGCGGTACTCCTGCTCGCCCTTGGCCAGTCCCACGAAGTTCTTGACGGTCTTCGGGGCGTGGTCGGGGAACAGCGTGACGTTGATGTCGCCGTGGTTGGTCTTGAGGGTGACGTCCATGTCGGCCATCCTTCCATGCGGGGTCCGGTGAGATGGCCTTCAGTACCCCCGCGGGCTTGCTCACCAGCGGAAACAAGGCAGGATGGGTCGGGAGAAGTCGTCCGTCCGGTCGTCCCGCAGAGCCCTCAGCGGCCCTGGTTCGCCGACCGGTCGGAGTCCATCACACGCCAAGTCACAGGAGGCACGGTGTTCCGCACCAAGACCAAGACTGAGCAGGCCAGCGAGGCTGTCAGCAGCTCCGCGCAGAGCGCGGCCGACTACGCAGCAGCCCTCAAGGAGCGCGTCGGTCCGGCCGCCGAGGTGGCCAGGGAACGCGCCGCCCAGGCCAAGGACTGGAGCAAGCCGCACGTCGAGCACGGCATCGAGGCGGCCCGTGAGTGGGCCAAGCCGCGCGTCGACCACGGCATCGAGGTGGCCGCCCCCAAGCTGCAGGGTGCGGTCGAGGGGCTGGCCCCCAAGGTCGACACCGCCCGCGACACCATCGTCGACACGCTGCTGCCCAGGGTCGCCGAGGCGATCGCAGCCGTGGCCGCTGCGTCCGCCGCCGCCAAGTCGGCCGCCACCGAGACGGCTGACCGCTCCTCGGACGCCTACTCGGTGCTCAAGGGCGACGCCGTGGCGAAGCCGCGCAAGCGCAAGGGCAAGATCCTGCTGTTCCTCGGGCTGGCCGCCGCTGCCGCAGCCGCCCTCGCCGCGTTCAAGAAGTCGGCACCGCGCGAGGACCCGTGGGCGACGCCGCTCGACGACCCCTACACCGCGCCGACGGCGGGCCGCGACTCCAGCGTCAGCACGACCAGCAAGGTCGCCAGCCTGACCGACGCCGCCAAGGACAAGGCCAGCAGCGCTGCCGAGGCGGTCAAGGACAAGGCCGCTGAGGCCAAGGACAAGGCCACCGACGCCGCGTCCGACGCCAAGGACAAGGTCACGAGCAAGGGTCGGCACACTGCCGCCCAGGCCGCCGACGGGGTCTCGGACGCCGCCGACGAGGTGTCCGACGCCGCGCAGGACGCCAAGGACAAGGTCGACTGACCCCTCCCCCCGTGGTGTGCAGCAACCTTTGCTAGCAAAGGTTGGTGGAAGGTGGACAGGTTGCAACCTGTCCACCTTTTGCTTTCCTTTGCTAGCAAAGGTTGCTTGCGCGTGCGGTGGCGGGTGGACGCGGACGGTAACGTGGGCGCGGATGTGGAACTGGGTTGCGGGACCGTTCCTCGCTGCGGCGGGGCTCCTCGTGCTGGCCGGGGTCCCCAAGGTCCGCGATCCGCTTCCCCTCGTGCGGGCGCTGCGCGCAGCAGGTATGCCGGCCGGTCGCCTTCTGGTCCGCGCCTTCGCGATCGTCGAGATCGCCGTCGGCGGCTGGGCCCTGGTCGCTCCCGGACGGCTCAGCGCGGCCCTGGTGGCTGCGGCATACCTCGTCTTCACGGCGTTCGTCGTTCGCGTGCTCACGCGCGGTGGGGTGCTCGGTTCGTGCGGCTGTTTCGGCAAGCCGGACACCCCGGCGACGCGCACCCATGCCACGCTGACCGGCCTCGCGGCCGTCACCGCCCTGGCGGTCGCCATCGACCCACCCGTGGGTGCCTGGTCTGCGCTGGACGCGGCCGGCCTCACGACCCTCGGGCTCGCTACCGTGATCGGGTTCCTGGCCTGGCAGCTGATGGCCGTCCTCCCGACCACGTCCCCCGCCGCCGTCCGCAGCGCCGTCCGCAGCACCGTCCCCCGACCTCCCGCGTCTGACCAGGAGAAGCTGACCTGATGCTCGCCGTCGTGATCGCCGAAGCCGTGGCCGTCGTGCTGCTCGGTGTGCTCGTCCTCGGGCTGCTGCGCAGTCACGCCCTCATCCTCAAGGCCCTGCACGAGCTCGGCGCCGGGCTCGAGCTGGAGCGCGAAGCCGGCACTGGTGTCACCACCGCCACCACCGGGGGCAAGCCGGGTCCCGTGCCTGTCGAGCTCGAGGCGGGCGTCGTGCAGGCGACCCGCAAGGACTCCACGACGGCCCACGACATCATCGGCACCGACCTCGACAGGGTGGAGCAGCGCGTCACCGTCACCACCGCTGGTTCGAGGACGTTGCTGGCCTTCCTCACCAGCGGGTGCAGCGTGTGCCAGACGTTCTGGGACGAGTTCCAGGGCTCGGTGGACGTTCCCGGCGACGGCGACCTGCGGATCATCGCCAAGGGCTCGGCCGAGGAGTCGATCTCGAGCCTGCGCACCCTGGCCGGCGACCGCGACGTCATCCAGTCCTCCGGTGCGTGGGTCGACTACGACATCCCCGGCTCGCCGTACTTCGTGTACGTCGAGGGTGGGGTGGTCACCGGTGAGGGTTCGGCGAGCACGTGGCCGCAGGTCCGCGACCTGATGGCCCAGGGCGTCGCCGACAACGACGAGGCACGCGCGGCAGCCGGCCGCTCCGGTCCCGGGCTGCTCGTCGGCACCGAGGTCGGCAGTGACATCGGACGGGGCGAGCGCGACAGCCTGCCCAGGATGGACGCCGAGCTGCTGRCCGCCGGCATCGGTCCGGGCGATCCGAGCCTGCACCGCTCGCCGGACACCGAGCCGGTTCCCGATGCCGACCTCGGGCTCCACGACCACGCGGGTCACGACCACGAGCATGACCACGCCGACCACGCCGACCACGCGGGTCACGACCACGAGCACGACCACCAGCACGGCCATGCCGGCCATGCCGGCCATGCGCACGACATCCACGACGCTCACGACCAGCACCGCCACTGACATGTCCGTGACCGTGCTCGCCCTGGCACTGGGTCTCCCGATGGCCGCGGTCGCCGCCGTCCGGGCGACCTGGTCCCCTTGAGGCGAGTCGATGCTCTCGAGCATCAGCCCGCTCGGCGAGCGGGCCCGCAACTCCCGCTGGTGGCTGACCACCGCGGCATACCTCCTCGGGTCGCTGGCCGGGGGACTCGCGATGGGTGGCCTCGCCGGTGCCCTCGGCTCCGCCCTGCCCGATGCGGTGCGCACCTCGGGCTGGACCCTGGTCGTGGTCGCGGTCCTGCTGCTGGCGGGGCTGGGGTTCGACCTGCGCGGCGCCCAGTCGTTGCCGTCCTGGCGACGGCAGGTCGACGTGGCCTGGCTGACCCGCTACCGCGGCTGGGTCTACGGCGTGGGCTTCGGCGCGCAGCTCGGTTTCGGTCTGGTCACCATCATCACCAGCGCGACCACGTATGCCGTGGTGCTGCTGGCCGCCCTCACCGGTCACCTCGGCGCGGGGCTGGCGGTGGGGGCGACGTTCGGGGTGGTCAGGGCGCTGCCCTCGCTGCTGATGGCGCGAGTCGAGGACCGCGACGACCTGCACCGGGTCTTCGTCCGCGTCGAGCAATGGACAAATCCGGCAGCAGTCCTCGCTAAGGTGGCTCTGGGAGGAGCGGCCGCGATCCTGCTGGCCGCCGCCGCGTCTGGGAGTTGACTCTTGGGAGTTGAGAGCAGTGGCTGACAACTACGGTTTGCGGGTCGATGCGCCCCACGGCTGGCAGGTGTCCGTGACCCGCAGGCCCGGTGCCGAGCCGGCCCCAGCCACGCCCACGAGCGCCCGCAGCGCCGCAGCTCCCGAGACGCCCGAGCACCCCCAGGCCCTCCAGAGCGCTCAGGCGGACGTGACCCGAGCCGTGCTGCACGCCTGCACCCGGCCGATGCCCGCCGAGCGCGGCGACTTCGGCAGCAACGTCGTGGACCTGCTGGGTCCGGACGACGTCTTCGTGGCGCTGGTCGACTACGGCGCCGAGGTCGCCGACCACGGGCTGTTCGAGAACCAGGGCATGCCGCGCCTGGCGCCCTCCCAGTTCGGTCCCAACCGGCTCCAGCGCCCCCTGCCGGGGATGAGCGCCTCGCAGCACTTCTTCAGCTCGGGCGGGCGGGCCTTCTGCCTGTTCACCGTCGTGGGCAGCCACGCCCGACGGATGGCCTCGGTGCCACGCGCCGCGGCCCTGGTCGCCACGATCCGGATCACCGACCGGGCCACCCTCACCAGACAGGGAGGACGACCATGAGCACCCTGGACGACCTCAATGCCGGGCCCGGCGGGATGGCCGGTTTCGTGGGCACCCTGGCCCGGCGGCTGCGTCCGGTGTCACGCCGCGACGTGCTCGTCGGCGCCACCGTTGCCGCCACCGCGCTCGCCACGAAACCCAGGCAGTACGCCCTCACTCCCGTCGCGGCATACGCCACCATCTGCGGGCCGGGCAACACTGCGGGCAGCGGGTGGACGGTCTTCTGCGCGACCATCAACAAGGGCGTCAACACCTGCCCGCCAGGCAGTTTCGCCGCGGGGTGGTGGAAGGCCGCCGACTCGTCGTGGTGTGGGGGCGGCTACCGCTACATCGTCGACTGCAACGCCACCTGCTCGAAGTGCACGACCGGCTGCAGCGACAACATGTGCGACTCCAGGTGCTGGAGCTGTTCGTGCGGCACCGGGTCGTCGGCGACCTGCGACCAGCGACGCGTCTGCTGCAACGCGTTCCGCTACGGCCAGTGCAACACCCAGGTCAAGTGCAGCGGCGGCGTCCACTGTCGCGTGGTGAGCTGCGTGGCGCCCTACAAGTGGGAGAACTGCACCACCACGTCCTTGGTCGACAACCGCACGAGCGAGCACAGCGCTCCGAGCCTGCCGAAGTGGAGCCCGCTGTCAGCCAAGTACAGGGCCATGGGGGAGCAGGGATCGTTCCTCAGGGCGTCGATCGGACCACAGCGCGCCGTGGGCGACGGTCGCGGACAGTACATCGCCTATCAGGGCGGCCGCATCTGGTGGAGCTCGAAGACCGGTGCACGGTCGATGACGTCGTGGGTGAACTCGGTCTATGTCGGCGACGGGGGGCCCAGGGGTCACTTGGGCTACCCGTTCTCCGATCTGTTCACCGGACTCACGGGGGGTGGCTGGATCCAGGCGTTCGAGAACGGCGCCGTCGTCGACAGCTCCGCGACGTCGACCCAGATCGTCTGGGGATGGCGTTGGTCCGTCTGGAAGAACGCCGGCCGCGAGACCGGAGTCCTCGGCTACCCCATCGGCCCCTTCCAAGACCTGGGCGGGGGCGCGTGGATCCAACGCTTCCAGAAGGGCGCCATCGTCGACTCCGCATCGACGTCGACCCAGCTGGTGACCGGAGCCATCTACGACGCCTGGTACCTCGCGGACCGGTACGTGGGACCGCTGAAGTACCCCACGACCGCGGCGGTGGCGACGGCACGCGGGTCGACTCAGGGCTTCCAGGGAGGCGAGATCTGGGGGCTGAACGGAGCGAAGGCCTATGACGTCTACGGCAACGTCCTCACCGAGTGGAAGCAGGCGGGTGGCGCGACGGGCGGCTACGGATACCCGGTGAGCCGCACCCTGGCGGACGGTGGCGGACGGCTGTCCTGCACGTTCGAGGGCGGCACCATCACGGCGTGACCGGTTGCCGCCCGGCCTGCGCCGGGCGCACCTCCCGACGCCCGTCCGCCAGGCGTCGCGTCACCATCGCGGTGTCGAGGCGTTCCAACAGGGGTACCGCCACACGCCTCGATGTCCCCAACGCCCTGGTGGCGTCGCCCACGGCGAACGGCTGCGGCAGTCGGCGCACGACCTCCTCGGCGACCCCGACGGCGTCACCGGCCAGGACCACCCCACCCAGACGCACGATCTCGCCGCGCTCGGCGGCGTCGGCCAGATCGCGGGCGGTGAGCGCCCACCCCTCCAGCTGGTCACGCGACGGGGCCCCCATCGGGTGGGCTGCCAACCAACCCCTCAGTGCCCGTATGCCGTCAGGTGCCCTCGGGTCGTCCGTCCCGGTCGCTGCCTCCTCCAGTGCGGCGGCGCCCGGCTCGGCGGAGGCCTGCGGGTGTGGGTGGCGGCTCTCGCGTCGAGTGGGTGGGTCCACCACGACCACCTCGACGCCGGCGAGCACCTCGCGCAGACCGGGGTCACGCAGCACCGCTCGGTCGCCGGGGACGAGTGGGACGGGCCGAGGCAACCGCAGCCGGACGCGTCCGTCGGTGAGCCGTTGGGTGCGGACGGGCAGGGCAGCCGTGCCCACGTGCAGGGTGAGGCTCCTCGGGAGCCGCGCCTCGTCGCCTGGCCCGGTCACGGCGCCTGGCCCGGTCACGTCGATGACGGTCGTCGAGGGGGGCCACGCGGGGTCCAGCAGCGCATCGCCGCGGGAGACGTCGGCGGCAGCCACACTCCTCAGGTTGATCGCCACCCGGGCCGGGCCGGTCACCGCCTCCACCTGCTCGCCGCAGGACTGCAGGCCGCGGGCGGTGACCTGTCGACCGCGCAGGACGAGGACGTCGCCCACCCCGATCGTCCCGGCCTCGAGCGTTCCGGTGACGACGGTCCCGGCGCCCCGGATCGTGAAGGACCGGTCCACCCACAGCCGCACGGGCGACCCGGCGTCGGGTTGTCCCGCAGGCGCAGCCGCGGCCAGGCGGCCCAGGGCTGCTCGCAGGTCGGTCAGCCCCTCGCCGGTCAGGCCGGACACGAGGACGGTCTCCGCGACGGGGACCCCCATGGAGCCGAAGCGGGAGACCGCCTCACGGGCGGCTGCCTCGCCGGGGGTGAGGTCGCACCTGGTCACGACGAGCAGGACCTGGGCGATGCCGAGTGCCGCGATCGCCCGGGCGTGCTCCTGCGACTGTGGACACCATCCGTCGTCGGCCGCCACGACGAACATCACCGCCGTGACCGGACCGAGGCCCGCGAGCATGTTGCCCGTGAAGTGCTCGTGACCCGGCACGTCGACGAGGCTGACCCGGCGCCCGTCGACCTCGGTCCAGGCATAGCCGAGGTCGATCGTCAGCCCGCGTCGGCGTTCCTCCGCCCAGCGGTCCGGTTCCTGCCCGGTGAGCAGGCGGACCAGGGTCGACTTCCCGTGGTCGACGTGACCTGCCGTCGCGATGACGGCCATCAGGGCCACACCCGCTAACCGGCGACGTCGCGGATCGCCTGTGCCACCGACGGATCCGCGGACTCGGGGATGCAACGCAGGTCGACCAGGCACTGCCCCCGCTCGACCCGTGCGAGCACGGGACGGGCCTGGAGGCGCAAGGCCGCGGCATACCCCTCGGGGAGGGCAAGCGCCCACCCGGGGAGGGTGTGGCCCGGGGCACCGCCGCCACCGACGACGCCGTCGGCGGGGACCGTCGTGGCCAGGCCCACGGGCAAGGCGACGACGAGTGCGTCGCAGCGGGATCGAAGTCGCTCGGGGTCCGCCTCGAGGGCGTCCCACACCGGGGCACGTGGACCGCGCAGGGTGGCTTCGAGTGCGGCCAGCGTCGTCTTGTCGGCGCGGACCGCCCGGGCCAGGGGGTGGCGGCGCAACCGGGTCACGGTGTCGGCTCGGCCGAGGACGAGCCCGGCCTGGGGGCCGCCGAGCAGCTTGTCACCGCTGCAGGTCACGACCGCCGCGCCGTCGGCCAGGGAGCGCGCCGCGTCGGGTTCGTCGGGCAGCAGGCGGTGCGGTCGCAGCAGGCCGCTGCCGATGTCGTGCACCACCGGCGGGCCCAGGGCGACGAGGTCCGCCACCGGGACGGAGGAGGTGAACCCCTCGACCCGGAAGTTGCTGGGGTGCACCTTGAGGATGCAGCCGGTGTCCGGGCCGATGGCGGTCTCGTAGTCGGCCAGGGTCGTGCGGTTCGTCGTGCCCACCTCGCGCAGGCGGGCGCCGGCACTCGCGATGAGGTCGGGCAGCCGGAAGCCGTCGCCGATCTCGACCATCTCTCCGCGACTGACGACGACCTCGCGTCCGGCAGCCAGGGCCGTGGTGGCCAGGACCAGCGCCGCCGCCCCGTTGTTGACCACCAGTGCGGCCTCGGCCTCGGGCAGCACCTCGAGGATCGCGGCGATGGTGCCACGGCCCCTGGTCGAGCGCTGACCGGTCGCCAGGTCGAGCTCGACGTCGACGGTGCCTGCGGCCGCTGTCATCGCCTCGACGGCGGCCTCCGACAGCGGCGCCCGACCCAGGTTGGTGTGGATCACGACGCCGGTCGCGTTGAGGACGGGGCGCAGCGTCGTGGACCGGGCCGGCAGGGCCGCGAGCGCCGCCGCAGCGACCTGGTCTGGCGCGATGCCCCCGGCCCGCGCCTCGTCCTGGGCGGCCCGGACGGCGGCCCGCACCGTGTCGCGGCCGAACCGCGAAATCGCCTGTGCCACAGCTGGTTCCGCAAGGACACTGTCCGTGCGCGGCACGAGGCGACGGGGGTCCGGGTCGTGACTGGGTTCGCGACTGGACTGCGGCTGCGGCATACGACCTCCTGTCCCTTGGCGGAGGCGGACGGGAATCGAACCCGCCCAGCCGAGGTGCTCGGCTGCACCGGTTTTGAAGACCGGGAGGGCCACCAGGCGCCTGTACGCCTCCGCTGGCGAGGCTAGCGTAGGAACCGTGACCCATCCGAGCGTGCACCCGAGGCTCACCGACCCGCGCGAGCCCGTGCGGCTGACGCAGTATGCCGCGGGCGGCGGCTGTGCCTGCAAGATCCCGCCGGGCGAGCTCGAGGAGGTCGTGCGCGGGCTCGGGGGGCAGAGCTCGCCCGAGCTGCTCGTCGGCCTCGACGACGGCGACGACGGTGCGGTCATCCGGGTCTCGGACGGCACGGCCGTGATCAGCACCGCCGACTTCTTCACGCCGGTGGTCGACGACGCCTACGACTTCGGGCGGATCGTCGCCGCCAACGCGCTGTCGGACGTCTACGCGATGGGTGGGCGACCGGTGCTGGCGATCAACCTGGTCGGCTGGCCGCGGTCGGTGCTGCCGCTCGAGCTGCTCCGTGAGGTGCTGCGCGGTGGTCTCGACGTGGCCGCGCAGGCGGGCTGCCCCGTGGCAGGAGGGCACAGCATCGACGACCCCGAGCCCAAGTACGGCATGGCCGTGACCGGGATCGCTGACCCGAATCGGTTGCTGCGCAACGACTCAGCGCGCGCCCGGCTACCCATCTCGCTCACCAAGCCGATCGGTGTCGGAGTGCTCAACAACCGCCACAAGGCCACCGGAGAGGTGTTTCCCCAGGCCATCGCCTCGATGGTCGCGCTCAACGACACGGCGAGCGCGGCGGCACTGGCGGCAGGGGTGGAGGCGGCGACCGACGTCACCGGGTTCGGGTTGCTGGGCCACCTGTTCAAGCTCCTCCGCGCCTCAGGGGTGGGGGCCGTGCTGGACCTGGCGGCCGTGCCGGTGCTCGACGGCGCGTGGGAGGCCCTGCGCGCAGGCTTCGTCAGCGGGGGCACCCGGCGCAACCTCGAGTGGGTGCTCCCGCACCTCGACGGCGGAGCCTCCGAGGAGGTGCTGCTCATGCTGGCGGACGCCCAGACCAGCGGGGGCCTGCTCGTCGTCGGCGAGGTGCCGGGAGCGCCGGTCATCGGGCACACCGTGGCGGGGCCCCCGCGGATCGAGATCCGCTGAACGCGATCTGCTGAGCGCGATTCACTGAACGCCTTGTGAGTGAGTGCGGTTCGGCGCACGCTGGGGTCATGGCCAGGTACGAGCTCATCGCGCACACCCGGGCCGGACAGCCACACGGGCGTCCGGTCTTCGTCACGGCGGACAGCCCGGGCGAGGCGGTGATGCTCGGCGCTCCGACACTGCGCCGCGTCATCGAGCGCGACCACGTCCACGCCGACCTGTATGCCGTGTACCGCCACCGCCGGGTCCGCGGGCGCCGACTCGTGGGGGCCTTCTCACCCGACGGTCCGGAGTTCGGGACAGCAGGGGTCCGCGAACCCCGGCGCCCGCTCCCCGCGCCGCCGAGCCTGCGCGCGGAGGCCGAGCTGCCGGCATACCCGGACAACTGAGTCAGGGCACTCCTCGGGCGGGCTCGCAGGCAGTAGCGTGTGCCCACTTCACTTCCCCCGGAGGCCACCATGCCGCAGTTCGCCCACACGCTGTCCGTCAGCGCCCCACCGTCAGCCATCTTCGCGATCGTCGACGACTTCACCAAGACCCCGCAGTGGCTGTCCCGCTGCACCGGGATCGACAAGCTCGACGAGGGCGGCAACGACGTCGGCACGCGGCTGAAGTACCACTACGACGACGGTCGCCGCAGCGGCACGATGGACGGCCAGATCATCGCGCGCGAGCCCGATCGGCACTTCGCGATGAAGTTCACCGACAAGATGATGGACGTGACGGTCGACTTCGTGGCCGCCTCCGACGGGGTGGGCTCCACGCTCACCCACTCGATCGACATCGCCACCAAGGGATTCGGCAAGGTCTTCACCCCCCTCATCAAGCGCGACCTGCCCAAGCAGACCATGGACGCCATGACCAAGCTCAAGGCGATGGCGGAGGCCTCCTGAGCTTGCCCCGAGAAGGGGTGCACGCGGCATACCTGCGGGCCTAGGCTGCAAGACGTTCGCTGGTGTCGGACCACTCACGGAGGTGCACTGATGGCGGGGAAGTTCGAGCTCTACCAGGACAAGGCCGGCAAGTACCGCTTCCGGCTCAAGGCCGGCAACGGCCAGGTCATCGCCACCGGCGAGGCCTACGAGACGAAGGCGGCGGCGCAGAGCGGCATCGCCTCCGTGCAGAACAGCGCCCCGGGCGCCCCCACCGTCGAGGTCGACAGCTAGACGTCGAGGTCGGCGGGCTGCGGCCCGTTCCATCGACCTGGCCCCGCGCTGCACCGATTTCGGTATGCCGCGCGGGGCCACGGCGTTTGCGTGGGCGGTGCGCTCCTGCGTTCGCCGGAGTTGCGGACGGCACTGATGCCGCGAGGATGGCCCGGTGAGCGGGGAGCAGTGGAGGGCCTGGACGGCTCGCGTCGCCGTCGTGGTGGCGGGGGTGGTGGTCTTCGTCGCGCTGTCGCGGCTCTGGACGTTCGCCAACACCGACGACCCCGACCTGGTCGAGAACGGCGCCATCGCCCGGGTCGCGGCCAGCGCGTGTGCACGGATGCGCGACACGGCGTCGGCTGCCGCAGTGGCCACGACCGCGCCGATCGCGCAGCGGGTCGGCGCCATCAACGCCCAGAACGACGCCGTCGTCGAGCTCGTCACCACGATGAACGGGCTCGGACACGGGCGGCTCGAGGCCGACCAGCCCGCGGCCCAGTGGCTCGAGGACTGGCAGCGGCTGGTGTCGGCGCGCGATGCCTACGCGCGCTCGCTGGCTGCCGGCAAGCCCACGCCGATGGCACGGCCGACGATCGGGGGCCAAGGACTGGTCGAGCGTCTCAACAACGTGGGCCTGAACTGCCGGGTTCCGCTGGTGCTGCTCGCTCCCTAGCTTTCCCGCACTTCTGGCCACTGGTGCGGCACTCGCGGCCCGAAATGCGCTTCGGATGCCATATCGCTGGCCAGAAGTGGCTCAGCGCACGGGTGGGATGACGACCGTTCCGCACTGTTCGCAGCGGAAGGCGGGGGCGCTGTGGTTGAAGAAGCCCCTTGTCAGCAGGGTGCCGGTGAGGTCACCGGCCAGTCCGCGCGCCTGCTTGAACTTCACGCCGGGCGAGCGCCCCACGACGACGCCTTCGCTCATGTCCGGCGTCGAGCAGGTCGGGCAGTCAGATGAAGTGCGTGTCACCAGTCAGATGATGCACCACGCGAGCACCCAGGGTGCGGGTTCGGTCGTTGACCGAAACCGACAGAGCGCAGGTGGCGCCGACTACGCGTGGGCGAGGATCTGGGTGACGGCCCGGTTGATGACGTCGAGTCCTTCGCGGGTGACCGTCGGGCCGCCGCTGGTGGCGGTGGCGCGGTTGTGACAGGCGGCGCCCCACGGGAGTCCTGCCTGCTTGGCCAGGGCGCGACCCATGGCCGGCACGGTCCCGACCTTGACGCCGCACCGCACCGCGGCCTTCTCGAAGACGTCCAGGGGCAGCTGGACTCCCTCGCCGACGGGCTGCGTGGGAACGCCGAGCTGCCGGCAGAGGCGGTCGACCTGCTCCTGTTCGGACACGCCACCGCGAGTGCCGCTGCCGTTCAGGCCGGGGAATGCGCGATCGTCATCACCGAGACAGGAAGAGCACCATGCAGGGTTCATTCCATGTCGGCAGTCATCGCTCATGTGCTAACTGTACGTCCCCTGAGAGGCTCCGCCGTCCGCGCCGAACTGAGCGCCTGGGTGGCGCCCCTCGAATGACGACCTGGAGGGCCCATCAGCGGCTCTGACTCCGTCTCCATCGGCACTTCTGGCCACCCATGTGGGGTGCGGCGCCAGAAACAGGCCGGCCACGCGGCATACCCGGCCAGAAGTGGCGGGCAGATGACGCCGACCCCGTTCGTCGCTGACACCTATCGCGGCACCGGGGACCTCTGCATCGGCTCGGCGCTGTACCTGGGGTACCAGCCCCGGTAGCCGACGCGCCGCCCCACGACCGCGAGAGGCCCGAAGATCGCGTTCTGAACGGCAGCCGGGGGGCGAGCCAGCCGCACTTCGTCGCGGTACTCCCGAAGGATCACTGCCATGCTGAGAAGGTTCGGCAGACCCTTGCTGTTGGTCTTGCCGTCCTTCGCCAGACCGAAGAACGTCTCGAAGAACATCTCGGTGCGCAAGGCAGGCGCGAGCTGGAGCAGGACGTGCGCGTCCTCATGGCTGTCGTTCCACCACGTGTGCGGCTTTCCCACCGGCACCTCGGCCCATTCGCCGACACCGAGCGTGGTCTCCTCGTCGTCCACCCGGAGCTTGATGCTGCCGGCCAGGACGCCGAACCTCTCCTGCTGGTTCGGGTGCACATGGGCCGCTGCGGGATGCCCCCCGGGGCGGGCGAACAGGTCACCCTCGACCAGCTCGCCGTTCGTGTCCCTGGCGACTTGTCGCCACACCAGGCGCTCGCCAGTGACCGGGTGTTCGAGCTCGTCGCCGGATCTCGCCACGATTGCCTCCCTCTGCCAGCAACGACGATTTTGAATGTATCGCTCACGCATCGTCGAGCACTAGCAGCCAGATCCGGTCGACTCGGCCAACGCCCAGGTCACCCTGCTTGCGTCGAGACGGCCGGCCAGCTGCTGCACAAGAATGGCGAAGGCCCTGCGCGGCATTACCGGTGGGCCTTGGTCGTGGGTCTTGCGAAATCGTGGGTGAGCCAAGGGGACTCGAACCCCTAACCCCCTGCTTGCAAAGTCGGCGCGAGGTCGTCGGAACCCCTCATGTGTGCCTGGCAAGCGCCGGGGATCTGCCACTAACAGCCTCGATCGCGGGTCCCGTTGCAGCATTCGCTGCAGTACTGGTCGCAGGACCAGGCGCGACATCGTAGGGTTGGCTTGGTGGCGGAGCAGTGGGTCAGCACGCGCGCCGGCTCCCACCTGGCTGGGCGGCGTAAGGAGAGCACCGCGCCGGAGGTACTTCTGCGCAAGGCGGTGCATGCCGCTGGGGGGCGATTCCGCCTACATCCTCGAATCGCCAAGGGATGCACACCCGATTTCGTGCTGCCGAAAAGACGCGTCGCGGTGTTCGTCGACGGCTGCTTCTGGCACGGGTGCCCCGAGCACGGCCGTAGCACCCCATGGACGGGGCCGAACGCGGCCCTGTGGACTGAGAAGATGCGCCGCAACGCCGAACGCGACCGCCGGTCAACTCAGCTCGCCGAGGACAAGGGATGGCTCGTCGTCCGCGTGTGGGAGTGCCAAGTTCGCGGAGGCTCCGCCGAAGTTGCAGCCGAGATCCTTGGTGCGCACCGGCTCGGACACTCGTCCCCTGGATGAGTCGCACCGGTCGCACGGCCCCGTACAGCGGGTGCACCGCGATTCGCGTACCCCGGTGCTAGCTTTCTCCGTGCTAAGCTGTTAAGCTTTCGCACATGGGTTCGAGCTCGCATGGCCGCCAACAGCAGCGGTCCCCCTTCACGTACGTGGACCTTTTTGCCGGAATCGGGGGCTTTCACGCGGTGCTCGATCACGCGGGTGGCCGATGCGTCTACGTGTCCGAGATCGACCGCGAGGCCCGCCAGACCTATGTCCACAACTGGGTAGACCCACTTCCAGAACAGTTCCAACCGCAGGTCAACACTGACATCACCCTGGACACACCAGAGGACGGGGCCGTGAACGTCCCAGCCCACGATGTCCTTGCCGCCGGCTTCCCCTGCCAGCCCTTCTCCAAGTCCGGTTATCAGCGCGGCATGGAGGAGGCCCGCGGCACGCTGTTCTGGAACATTGCCCGGATCCTGGAGGAGCGCTCTCCTGCGGTCGTGCTCTTGGAGAACGTGCGCAACTTGGCTGGTCCTCGCCACCGTCACGAGTGGGACGTCATCATCCAGACGCTGCGCGAACTCGGCTACCGCGTTTCGTCGACCCCGTCAGTGTTTTCACCGCACTTCTTACCCCCGTCCATGGGTGGCACGCCGCAGGTGCGTGACCGCGTATTCATCCTGGGCACCTACGTTGGACCTGAACGGGCGATGGCCGAGGTGGACGTGCCGCCAACCGTCGTACGTGGCCCGGTGTCCGGTTGGAACGTGCAGGACTGGGACGTCGACTGGATCCTCGATGACGACTCCTCCATCCCGAACCTGTCCAAGTACCAGCTCACGGCCGACGAGACCGAGTGGATCAACGTCTGGGACGACTTGGTGCAGCGCATGTGGTCGGCTCGGGGCACGCGTCTCCCGGGCTTCCCTCTATGGGCCGATGCTTGGATCCCCGAACGCGGCCTTGACCCCATAGAGCTCGACGCCCTGCCGCGATGGAAGGCCGACTTCCTCGTCAAGAACGCGCGGTTCTACGACGAGCACCGCGACATCATTAAGGCTTGGAAGAGGGCAAACCCTAGGTTTGCGAAGTTCCCTGAATCGCGCCGCAAGCTGGAGTGGCAGGCGCAGGACACCGGCTCGCTGTGGGACACAGTCATGCACTTCCGGCCCTCAGGTATCCGTGCCAAGGCTCCAACCTACTTGCCGGCGCTTGTTGCCATCACTCAGACGTCAATCGTCGGGAGCCGTGCTCGCAGGTTGACGCCCCACGAGGCCACTCGTCTCCAAGGCTTCCGGCGCTCATTCTCCTTCGGAGGGCAGCGGGACCAGGCGTCGTACAAGCAGGTGGGGAACGGAGTGGCGGTAGGGGCAGCTTGGCATGTCTTTCGCACACACGTCGAGCAGAGTGCTCCGGATCTACCCAGCCGACTCGTCAAGGCTGTCCTGAGCGCCACCATGAGCCCGAGCGGTGATGCTTTGTCTCCCGCCGCGCACCTACACGAGTCGACCATGTCCGCAGGCCGCACGGTGCTTACCCAGCGCGTGGGCTAGTTCGTGGGCAGGGGACGTGTCCTCATCGGTTGTTTCGAGGACATAGAGGACACAGGTAGTTAGGGTGCGAGGGTGTCTGACGACCCGCCCCTGCCGATCGACATCAGCATCCCGAGCATGCCGGTCGAGCTGGCTGTCGGCCGAGACCATCCTGGCCACCCAACAGCACTCGGCGGTTCACCCTCGGACTTCGCGCAGCTGAGGCAGGCATTTGCCGCCGACCAACAGCTCGCCCAAGAACTCCAATGGCTGCTGCATATCGCTGTTGAGAACTTCAACCCGTCCAGTCGCGCTAACCGATTCATCATCGGGGCTCTGGTCGAGTGGGGTATCGCTCTGGCCGCCTTTTCGGCGGGCATCCTGACCCTTCCGCAAGGTCATGACGCTGACGGCGACGACGTCGCAGGTCTGCGTGATGCTGCCAAGTACCGCTGGTCGGTGAAGTCATCGTTCTCCAAGCAGCGCAGTTACCAGTTCATCATTCAAAACGTCCGCGGTCGAAGGGAAGACGGCACGACTGAGCGCAAGATGGAGGAGACACTCTTCCTCCACCCACTGCTCCCTGGGATCGTGCACGTGGATCCTGTAGAACATCAGCAGGTCCTCGCCGCCCTCAAGTTCGACGGTGACGCATGGGTCCTGCCGCTACAAGCTCTTCAAGTCCATGCCGCGACGTGGCCCGAACACGTCATCCCGTTGGTCGTGCCTCCCAATCCCGGGGCCAAGGAGGTGGACCCCGCCATGGACATCATCCGCGCATTCGTTATGCAGCCACACTTTCAGCGACTCGGCTCAGCGTTCCGTCAACAGGCGGCCAGGTCCCAGTCCGACGTCGTCGATCGACTTCAAGAGATCAAGCGAATGGCAAGCACCGGTGCACTGACTGAGGTTCAGGCGTCAGCCGCCATAGATAAGGTTCTTGGGCTATAAGGGCGCAATGACGTCGGCGGCTCGTGTGATCTGCAACTGGCGGAAGCACTATGAGGTGACGGCCTAGCACGACGCGCCAGAGGCGCCCCCAGGCCGTGGCGCCGCGACGCGGTGTCCTGATCTCCGACACGCCAGTCCAGCAGTCAATGACCGGCCGGCTGATGCCCGCGAGTCGTCAGCCACCGGCGGTGGAGGGGCGGCGGCTATCTTCACGCCCTGGGAAATGGACGGAGCCGCACGGCTGGATCTGCCCACGGGACCGTATGCGTGAGTTCCAGCGCATGCGCCCCGTCGCGGGTCCCGCCCGCTCGAGGTCGACAGCGACTACTTCGTCGCCCAGTTCGGCCTGAACCCCCGGAGTCAGCAAGAGCCGGAACGACGTCGAGCCCGACAGCTCACTGGAAAGCTCCAGTCGAACGCTGTCTCGTCCGACCGCTTCAACTACAACACCGCGGACGTCAAGGCGCGGCCAGGCGTCGTTGCGGCTCTTCCAGTAGTCCGCGCACACGACGCGAAAGGGGCACCACATACAGGTCTCAGGACTAGGGCGCGCATCGACGTGTCCGGTATCGAGCATCTCGTTGAAGGAGTCGATCGCCTCGTTGGCCTGGACAACGGTCTGCTCAACCTGGCCGCGCTCGACCTCTCTCTTTTCCTCGCGTCCTCGCACATCCTGAATAACGACGTCATTCGGGGGGCTGCCATAGGCCGTCAGGACCAAATGCGCGTAGATCAGCAGCTGGCGCTGTTGGTCTTCAGAAACCCCTGCTTGGCCCACGCCCGACTTGAGGTCGACAACCCGGATCCTCCCGTCCCGGATCTCGACGCGATCAGGAGCTCCGCATAGCCGAGTGGGTTTGTCTTCGAGGTACCGCTCAACCCAAGGCAGCGCGGCCTTCCCTGTCGACTTTCGGGCGTTCCCACGCGCCGGCGGGCCAACCCTCTCCGCTGGGAGGTCGGCGAGCCGTCGGATCAGACGAACTCGCGTTGCGACGTAGCCTGGCCAGTCCTTCGGAGCGGGCACCTGTCGGTCGGGCCAGGCTTGCTCAATGAGGAGGTTCTCTTGCTGGACCAAGGCTTCCCACTGCGCCTCCAGCCACGCCTTCCGATCGGGAGGTGGGGGCGCGGCGCCACGCGCAACCAGTTCAGTGAGTCGGTGAGCCACCCGTCCCAGGGCTGTCCGAGTGGATCGAGCGACCCAGTCCTTGGTCCGCGGATCTCGTTGAAACGCCAGACGTTTCGGACATGTCAGGAGGACGCTGAAAGCCGAAGGCGAGATCTGATTTAGCGGCTCGCCACCCGGTTCCGGCCAGGCCAGGGACGTCACATGAGCCACCTCAGCAGGGAGAGGGGCCTCCGGAGCGCTTCGAATACGTCACTCTGCGTGGTTCCCTTCGAGCCACGCGAGTCCGCGAGTTCGTCGATGGCGACGATCTGTTCGTCAACGGCGTAGTCCTCGTTGCGCTGCCAGAGCGGGTGGCCCAGCAGCACGGCTTTGCCTTGGTCTCTATGCGCGAGGTACGGCACCCCACCGTCTGTCTGCCCCGCCTCGAGGCTCATTAGGCGCGTAGAGGCAATCCCTCGCGCGGTCTCGAGCCCAAGGTCGAACCACCGAGATGCGGCGAGGTCGTCACCTGCAAGGAGGTCCAGCATGTCCAGGGCGAGCCTCCAGTCGAGAGCTCCATGGAGCCGGCGGTTGTCATAAGAGCGGAGGCAGTCGAGACAGGAGGAGGCGCAGGCTGAGTGAACCTTCTCGTTCCAATCCCGCTCCAACGCCCCTCGGGTGGTGCTAAGCAGCTCTCTGAAGTTGCCCTCGCTGCCAAGTTCCGCCGCGTACCCCGCGCCATTGTCGAGGGCATCAGCGATGAACACCGTCATCGACCCTTGACTCGTCGGGTAGAGACCGAACTCGAGCTCCTGCGGGTCGATGTCAAGGAGGCGCTTGGCGCTTCGACGCAGGACCTCCGCCAGGGACCAATAGGCAGCCATGCCTGCCGGCAGCACCTTTGGCGAGTACGGCACCAGACCACCCGGCAGATTTGGGTTCTGAAGTCCCACCGTCAGGACGTCTGTAGTTCGTAGTTCGCCGATCGCGATCTCCTTGAGCGGCGTGAGGTTCGGAGGCCAGCCCTTGACGTCCGGGAAAAGGGACGGGTCGGTGACGAGGTAGCTGCCATCACCATCTCTGGCGACGGGGAAGAGCGCGCCGTTGTTGTCGTTGATCTGTACCAGTTGCGCCTGGTCGTACGACAAGAGCGTGGCTCCGTCGATGGTTAGCTCGCGGTCGGGCGGCCCACTCACGGAGATGGAGGGCGCGCCAGCGCTGGGCGACTCGTCGTTCTCGTCGTCGAAGTCTTCTTGCCGGTACGTGGTCCGGAAGCCCGACGGTTGGTGCATGGGGATAAGCCGCAAGGTTGCGGTACAGATCTGACAGATTTCCGTGGTTGGCTCGACGAAGGTCGCACCGCAGGCGTCGCAGGCACCGATTCGTACCTCCGGACCGATCGGATCGACCGGGGCCATTCCCTTCCATGTAGGCGTCCAGTCAGCGAAGCCGGCGACGGTGTGGAGAGCACCATCACGAACGACCCTCGCACCGGGGGCGAACATGGAGACAGCCTGATCGAGGGGCCTGTCGGACACAGACACCGTGTCGAGCTCACTGAGTGCCTTGGGACGCTTCCTGACTAGTCTCCGCACGCGTGTCGGGAAGCCGAACATCGGGAGGACTCCGTACGTCGCAAGGAGTTCGCTGAGTTCAGCCGTAGCCCCACCATCACGCTGTATCGCATCGTCGACTTCATGAATGAGTACTCCGTTGGCTGCCCACGAAACGATCTCGTCGCGCTGCTTCTGGTCCAGCCCCGTGTAGGCGCAGAACCGCCCCACCGTCGAGCCGACGTTTCCGCTCCCGCGCATCCACCCGTCGACCTCGGATCGATAAGCCGGCCAGTCATTCGTTGCGCCGAATGTTCCGTGGATGCTGCTGCGGGTCCATTGAGGTGAGTCTGCGAGCGCTAGGAATGCGCGCCGGAGCAGTTCCGCCGCAACAACTCGGCGCACGATCCTAGGACGCTGCAGGTCGAGGAACGGCTGCGGTGGGTCGTCGCCCGTCATCCTTTGCGGGTTGGCGTAGTAGTCGTCATCATGCGTCCGGTCCCGACATACCGTGACGGCATACGAGAACACCTGCCCCGCGCGACCGACTCGACCCACGCGCTGTTGGTAGTTGAACCGTTGCGGCGGCATGTTGGCCATTAGGGTCGATCGGAGCGAGCCAATGTCGACGCCGACCTCCATCGTCGTGGTGACGCTGAGAACGTCCAAGGGAACCGTCAGGTCGTTTTCAATCGGGTTCGGGAGGAGTACCTCCTTGAAGACCCGCGCACGTCGACGCTGCTCACTTAGCGGTTTGGTCTGTCCGGTGAGCTCAGCGGTCGCCATGCGTCGGGGCAGCTGCCTGGCAAGCCAGCCGTAATAGTCGGTCTCGAGGTCATCATCGCGCCTCGCTCGCGCGGCTAGCTTAGGTCGGTAGCAGCCATGGTTCGCGCACACGCCAGCCGAACCGTGACCGTGGGAGAAGCTACACACTTCGCATACGAACTCCTCCATGCTGCAGGGAACGAGCACGAGGGGGACTGCCAGCGACTTCAGGTCAAGAAGCCAGTCTTGGACGAGGCCGGCTTTGACCAGCTCGGTCGAAACCCATTCCTGCAGTTCGCCTGTGTCGACTGCATGCGACTCCGCAACTGCCTTGAGGTAGCCCTTCACAGCCGGCGGTGGCGAAGCGGCTGGGTTGGCGTCGCTTCCGACCCAGCGGCGACGTATGCCGAGGATCCTGATGACCGAGCTGAGCACCTGACCATCGAGGCCCTCGCTACTCAGGGGGCCTCGCGTTGTGGGCTTGCGTCCGCTGGCGAAGTAGGCGATTCCCATGGCCTCAAGATCCCGGCCAGCTCGACCAAATAGCGCGGTCGCAAGGGCCGTCGCGAGCCGCTCTCGGTGCATAGCTGCCTGGGGTTCCCGGACACCTGCCGGAAGGGGGGTCCATAGCCCGGGCCTCGGCGGGGCGAACGCCTCCCACCATGGGCTTTCATCTTGGTTCTTGGCCGCCGAAGGGCCGGAGCCCGCTGGCGGAATTCCCAGAGAGACCAGCCGCCCTACAAGTGATTGCCTCAACTCACCCCACTGAACGCGCGAGTTCCCTTTGGCTGCGCCGAGCGCTTCCTCGACGACGGACTGCTCGCTCGTATTCAGCGGCACAAAGACTGCCTTGGCCATCAGTTGTGTCGCCTCGGGATAGCGCACCTTGAAGTCCTCGAACGCCAGCTGCTCGGCGGCGTCGAGAGGCTCCATACGCGCGGCCCTCGGAACGAGCTCCCCCATGTCCATCGGCCCCTCAGCGAGGATCTGCTGGGTCACCTGCCGGATCACGTCTCGGTAGTGATTGAGGCCGACGCCTGCCGCTGTGCGAGCAGCGTCGTCCCGGCTGTCCGTGAACACGATCGTCCGGCTCTCGGCCGCCGTCTCACCCATGCTCCTTACCAGTTGAGATAGGTACAGCTGGGTGGACTGTGACGCCCCCGAAGTGTGGGCACGGATAGGGCTACGAACGGTGCCGGAGAAGAACTTCCCGCCTGGGTTCCAACCTTCGCTGTCGCAGCGGGGGCATCGATCCGGCAGCGCAGGTATCTTGACTGGGCCGTCTTGGACTGGAGAGTCCACTCTCAGAACCCACCCGTTCCCATCACCGAGCGTCGGACTGATCAGGCCGACCGCGGGGTCCAGTCGTGCCGGAGCAAACGAGAAGGCGACCGTCTTCTTGATTTCTGGGATCGTCTTCGTCCAGGACGGATCCGCTTCGATTGGTCTGTCCCCTGGCCAGAACCAGACGTAGTCCCCATGCAACCGCCGGAACACGGGAGGCGCCTCCGCGCTGACCACACCCACATTTGCTGAACCGATGACGACGCCGTCTCCCTCCCCGGCGTTGGGATTGGCCCGGTCCACGACAAATCCGCCGAGGCTGACGTCACCACAGGAGTAGCAGTACAGCAGTTCAAGGACTCGTGACCCACAGGCGTCGCACGCCAATGTCGGGATGCCGAAAACCTTGCCCACCGTGCGACCCTGTTGAGCAGAGGCTTCCACGCCACTGCACTCTCGGTTGCTACACGCCCAGAGGCCGCGCATTGTGCGAACGAACTGATGCGCACGTATGGGCACACCGGCGTGCGTCTTCTCGGATTCGGCTAGTTCCGCAAGGACTCCCGCCAGTCCTTCAAGGTTCTCGTCGACGCACCCAAAGAGACGCTGTGCGACCACCGGAGCCTCAGTGGCTCGGGCACGTCCGGTGTCCGGGTCCACACAAGCAGCGGCCACGGCTTGTGAGAGAGGTCCTGACGCGGGCAGACCCGACCGCCGCACCGAGTTGTCACGGTCAAGGGTTCGCAGGGGCGGGAGCGCCAGGGGCCTGCCTGCGGTCACGAAGAAGCTTGAGCGGTCGCAGCCAAAGAACTGTTCCAGATAGCTCAGCCCGCCTGAGTCCTCGGAGAGCGAGGCGCTTGTGGCGATTACTCGAAGCTGGGGCGAGTCGGGCGCGAGATCAAGCCTTCCCAAGAGGTTGCGCACCACCATCGCGACCTCGCTGCCCTGCGTGCCGCGGTACAGGTGGAGTTCATCGACCACGAGGGTGAAGACATTGGCGGTGGAACTCGCAAGCCAAGCTTGTGTCTTCTCGAAGACAGCCTCCTCGTGGTGGCGCATCAACATCGCGTTTAGCATCGAGTAGTTGGTCACGAGGACGTCAGGTGGAGTTTCGACCATCTCCCAGCGCACTAGGAGCTCGTGGGCAGTTAGATCGGGGAACTGTGCGAGGTCCTCCTCGGTGATCGTTCTCTCGCCGCGCAGCCGTGAGAACTCGTCGGTCTGGTCCCTGAGCTGGCTAAGCACGTCCTCGAAGGCGAGGCCACCTGCTTGAGGGCGCTTCGTACTTCCTAGGCTCACGCCCGTGTAGCGGCCAAACCACAGGGGGCGTGAGGGTAGCTCGTCGCCAATCCGACGCACCGCGCGCCTCAGCCTGGTCATCTGGTCCTCGACCAGCGCGTTCGTGGGGTACAGGATCAGGGTTCGAACTGCTGCCTGCCGATTTTCAGGAGCGCGCATCGGCCGCCATTTAGAGGGATCCGGCTTCCCCCGCCACCACAGATCTGGCGCGGCCTGAGGCTCCCACGCTTGAGCTTCCTCGGTGAGACGCAGGAGGGTCGGCAAGAGGAACCCTTCCGTCTTGCCCGAGCCCGTTCCCGAGGTGATCACAACGTTCCGACCGTCGTGAGCCCCGGGCTTGAAATGGTGCAGGACAGCGTTGGCTTGGTGCTCGCGCAACCTGATGGTCTCGCCTGGCTTGAGGAAGGATCCGAAGAGGGCCTTCCCGACAATCAGCGCCGTCTCGTCAGAGATCCCAGCCTGCCGGGTCGTGTCTAGGAGATCATCCGTCGGAGGATAAGGCAGCACCGGCTCGAGGAGGCACTCGCTGAGCAGCATGTCCCTGGACTGCAGGACCTGACGGCGCTCTCGCATGAGCTGTTCGTTGCGAAGCCAGAAGGCGGTGTCAACGTAGCGAAGGTAGGCGGATGCCAAGTCCTCACGAAGGGTGAGCGGGGTGGTCTTCATGAAACCTCAGTTCAGGAGGCGAGCAAGGAGTTGAGGTCGTCAGCGACCCAGCGGGGGACGTCTCGGTAGCCGATGGAGCGCGTCTTGATGGAGATGACGGGCGCTCGGCCTGAACACAACGACGCGACGCGTCCGTAGAGTCCCGGCAGGTCAGCGCCGAGCGGGACGAGCAGCATGGACTGACGCTCGAGGTAGCCAAGCAACGGTGTCTTAGACGCGCGCGCGGCCAGATGCTTCACGAGCTGAATGCTGCCAATGCGGGCACAGCGATCCAGCGCTCCTCGGTGATCGACCCAAAGGGTTGTGGTGCGGAACGACTGCTCCAAGCGGTAAGCGCCGGGGACGCCCACTCCCGGTACCGGCCTCCAGGCGGCGTCGTGGACATTGAAGATCGCTGCCTTGGTGTAGTCAGGAATGGGGATCTCCGTCAGCCCTTCCTCCACCTCGCTCAACGGAGGCAGTGCAGCCATCATTCGTCTGACGGCATCGGAAACCACGTACGCCTCGACGCCGAGCTCGTTCACTAGGTCCGTCAACGTGTCCGCGTCGACCCCCCGGGCGAACCAGCTGGTGAGTTGGTCGTCCTTTCTCTCGGGAACTAGCTCACCCCCTCGGTCCAACAGTCCCTTCCCGAGTGCACCTCGAGAGCCCGACGACCACACCCCCGCCAGGACAAACCCCGACTGCAAAGTCTCCGCCAGGTAGGCGGGGTTCGCTTCCCAGTCTCGTGGCTGTAGCCCTGAGTCTCGACGCACGTCGATCTGGCCCAAGGTCTCAAGGGTGCGAAGGAACCCGTCAACGAACAGGCTCGACCCCTCCGCTTGGGTCGCCACCCTCTCAAATGAGCCGATGCTGCCTCCCCCGACGTGGACCAGGGCATCCATGCACTCGTCCCACGTCGCACCGAGCTCTGTGTGGCTGGGCAACTGGGAGAAGTGGATCGTCGGAGCGTCCTGGGTCTGGGTTCCGGGCTTCTTCCATCGGGGTGTCGCGGGAAGCGACTTCTTGAGGCCGCATGTCTTGCACACCCCGAGTATCTGTCCCCTAACTTTGCCCCCGTAGAAGGTGGGGAGTTCCAGATAGTGCGCTCCAGTGACAATGCACGACTTGGGGTCGGCAACGCCGAGCACCACCACCGGCGCGGCGGATGACGACGACCGGCGAATGCTCCAGCCTGCGCCGTCGCGCGCTGGGACGGTGGCCAGGATGCCAGCACGCTCTCCAATGGTGTTCAGGCCGTCAACGATGATGGTGCTGTCTTCTCCAGCTTCTACCGCGGACAACGGGCCGGCATCATTGCGGTCGATCTCGTAATTGAGGCGAGCACACGTCTCCCAACTGACTGCGTCGGGCGTGTCAGCCGATCGCAGGCGCAATGTGCTGAGCGCGATCGCGCTGCCGTTAACGGCGAGTTCGACCTCGTAATCCCCATCGGTCAGACCCAAGTCGGCAAGTGGCACAACCATGGCCGACACCGCGTCTGTCCACGAGCCACGCTGCACACGGTCGTCGCGGAGTTCCGTGAGCGTGATGGACATTTCCTCAGCGTCAGCGACTACCGCCCGGATCTCGGGTGGGTGCAAGCTCGACCATTTGCGGATCCGTCCGGGCATCTTCAGGCCGCCAGCCATGTTCAATTGCGCCGTTGTCAGTGGAACAAGAGCGTGGAGGTCCAGTCGCTGCACACCTTGGGGTATGGCGTAGAGCTGCACGTCGTCGACTAGGGCCCAACCTTCGGGCAGTCCGGTCAGGGCCGGTTGTTCCGAGTCGGCCGAGGATCTATACACGGTGCCGTGATGTCCGTATTTCGCAATCACATCGAGGACATCGGCGACTAGCGTCTTGTCGTCCTTGACGAGCACCAATGCGTCGTCGGCCAGCTGAACGCGGTCGACCTCCACGAGGATGCCCAGCAGCTCATCCTTCCTAAGGGGGACGACTCGTCTCGGCCGCCTGGTTATGGTCTGGCCAGAGCCGGGCTCCTCAAAGGTCAGGACGGCCCCAACAAGGGAACTTGGGTCCAACCTGCTTCCGGGGGTGGGGCGGAGGCGGGCGCCGGCGGCGGGGATGACTCCGATGAATGGCGCCCCCTCCGCGGATTTGATTCGGAGGGAGCCGACCGGCATAGGGGTCGGTAGCCGGGCCGCGAACGACAGTTCCAGACTGCGCGACCCGAACTGCTGGCGCATCAGTGCGGTTAGTTGGACCTCGCCAGACCCCTTGACGGCTCCGTCGGATGCGTCGCGCGCCGTGCCGTCCCAATGCGCAAGTTCGACCGCAACGACTCCCGCAATACGTTCGCGTGCTTTGTTGCCCTCCCACAACTTCCGAAGGTTCGCCGTGACTGGTGTCGGCGACTGCCGGATCCAAACGTCCAGCAGCCTCTCCAGGTCCGCGGCGATCAGCTCGGAACCTGGCGCCAGTCCGAACTGCCTAAAGAAGTTGGGCAGGCGGCCACGATCAGTTGCCCGGACCAGTGCCTGAGACTGGGGTATGCCGACATAACGATGACCAAGTGCATAGGCAGTCGGCAGGCCGTGACGGCCCTCGCGTGCTTCGAGGTACTCGTTTAAGCCTCGCCAGAATGACTCCGTGATAGGAAACTTCGTAACAAGCCGCCTTGTGTCCTTGGCATCCAAGCTGAAGAGCTGGCCGAGTCGAGGGTAGTAAGCATGAGCGGCAAGGCTGCCATCGGAGCCCATCTTCTCTGCAGCAATCACCAACGTCGTGAGGAGCGCAACGACGGGCGGCGGGGTGAGTTCCTGGGCCAACCGTTTGCCCCGGGGCCCAGCAGAGCGCAGGGACTGTCGTCGCCAGCGGTTGTACCGAAGGACGTGCTGCGATAGCACTGACTCGCCATTAGCCAGCCCCAGGGTTGGGCGAACCGAGGCCACCAATGCGTCGGTTGCTCCCTTGGCTGGAAGACCCATCCCTTTGGCGCAGTCCTCAATGAAGGAAGAGTCGACATCGATGTATGCCGGGAGGTCCGCCTGATCACCTCCGAAGAACTGGGCCGTCAGTGCCTCATTCCAGCGGTCGTACTCAGACCAGTCGCCTTGATCCACCCTGGTTCCTCGATCCTGATCTTGCGGTCTGCTACCCCATGGCAGCGCGCACAACTCTTACTACCCCTGCCCCCGGCTCCCTTGACCGTTTGGAAGATCACCGGTCGCGTTTCGGGAGGCGCCGTCTCATCGCGAGACCAACGCAATGCACGGTATGACAGGTTTTGGGCGCGTGCACGGGAATGTGTCGAAATAGCCCATGGCTAGCTGGGGTGTGGGGCCGAGGACGGCCGGCCATCACCGCCCGCAGACGGCCTCGTCGGCGGACCCAGCGCCTTAGTATCTGAGAGGGCCGTGTTCAGCAAGGGACGTCCTGGGAACACCGGGCGGATCAGAGATCTCGGGGGGGTGGCCCATCGACCAACGACGGTCTGCACGCGTGCAGACCGTCGTTGGGGACGTGCTTTCGCAGTTCATGCCGAAGGCGGTGCCGATCACAGGCCGAACCTCGAGTACCACCAACTCCTTCATCAACTCGATCATCCCTGTGGTCGTGCCAACCGTGAACGAGGTGAGCAAGGCCCTTTCGATCTTGGAGATGACGGATGGAGTTCACTGCGCGTACTGCGGCGATCCGCACACGGAATGGGACCACCTTCGTCCCCTCGTCCTGGGGAAGCAGCCAACGGGCTACATCAGCGAGTCATAACCTCGTCCCCGCGTGTGGGAAGTGCAATCAGTCCAAGGGAAACAAAGATTGGCGAGAGTGGATGTTTGGCCCCGCGAAGCGATCTCCGGCCACCAGAGGCGTCGCAGGGCTTGAAATCAGACCGGAGCGCTTGAGCGCCTTCGAGGCCCGGGCCGAGCCAACCCGCCTGGAGTTTGCAGCACTGGCGGGTCCGGAACTGTGGTCCGCACATTGGGATCACCACGCACGCATCGTGACCTTGATGAAGGAAGCACAGTTGATTGCTGCGGAGATTCGTGAGTCCGTGAAGCGGCAATACGTGGCATCGTCACCCACCCGCTGCACCACATCGGCGTCGGTGCCGAACACGCCGGCACCCAGGTCCTCAAACTCGTCGACGGACTCCACGTCCGGATCATCAACGCCGCAACCGGAGAACGGCTCCGCGAGCTCACCCTCGACCCAACCAGGAACTACCAGCCCCTCGGCAGACCACCCGGCCCCAAACCAAGAACCAGAAAGCCGGACCAAAATCCTGGGTCCGGCCTGTCCGGGATCTCCTGAGAGATCACAGTGGTGGAGCCAAGGGGACTCGAACCCCTAACCCCCTGCTTGCAAAGCAGGTGCGCTACCAATTGCGCCATGGCCCCGTCGGATCACGGTCCGGCACGAGGCCGGCCCGGTCACCGGGTTTGGTTGCCTACTTCGGGGAGTCCGTCGCCTCGGCCCAGAGGTCCTTCTCGGCCTGTTGGGCCTTGAGCTTCCGCTGGATTGCCGTGGCGCCGATGGCCGTCACGATGAGGAGCAGGAGCTTCTTCATGGGCCGTCGCCTTCCCTCGCTGAGCAACCGCGGGGATCGGGATTGGTGGGCCTAACAGGACTTGAACCTGTGGCCTCTTCCTTATCAGGGAAGCGCTCTAACCGTCTGAGCTATAGGCCCGTGAGCCCAATCTCCGCTGCGCCACGGGAGGTGGCGCGAGGCACGAGGTTACAGCACCGACATCCGCACAACCAAAACGGTTACCGCCCGCCGACCTGTGCAGGTCAGCGGGCGGTTTCCGGTATGCCGTGGGGCCGGGTTTCGGGGCCGGTTCAGTCGTCGGTCAGGGTGAGCTGGAGGCCGCCGACCAGGGCCGAGCAGATGTTGTAGAGGAACGCGCCGAGGGTCGACAGGGCGGTCAGCAGGATGACGTCGATGACCCCGATGACGATCGACAGGGACAGCACCCGGCCGAAGCCGAGGAAGTCCATGATGTCGAACGGGTTCTCCGAGTCACTGATGATCGTGCCGACCAGGCGGTTGACCTCACTGAAGACGCCCATGCCGGACAGGATCATCCACAGCACCGCCACCATCACGACGCCGGCGATGCCCAGGGCGACCGAGATGAGGAACGACATCTTCATCGCCGACCAGGGGTCGACGCGCGAGACCGTGAGCTTGACCCGACGGGCGCGGGCGGCCGCGGCAGCGGACTGGCCGCCGGTGGGACGACCCGGAGCACCGGTCGGACGTGAGGCGCCCGGGGTCGAGCCCGCCTGGCCCGTGCTCACAGTGGGGGCGGAACCTCCCTGGGGGAGGGCCGACCTGCTGGTCTGGCCTGCCGTGCTCACTCGCTACCTCCACTGGCGTCGCTCTCAGGTGCCTCGGACGCCTGCTCGGCACCCCCGGCAACCTGCTCGTTTCCAGACGACGGTACGGCATCAACGCCCGCTGAGGCGTCTTCACTGGTCGCGTCGGACGCAACAACTGCATCACGCACGTCACCCGCGTCGACCTCGTCCACCGCCCGCTCGGGGTTTCTCGCCAGCGCGACGACCGAGTCACCGGTGCCGGGGTTGGCGAACTTCATGCCCTGGGTGTTGCGGCCGCGCCGCGTGACCGGGCTGACCGGCATACGCACGATGTTGCCCTTGCCCATGATGACCAGGACCTCGTCGTCCTCGCTCACCGTGAGGGCCCCGACGAGGTCGCCGTTGCGCTCGGTGATCTTGGCGACGGCGACACCGAGGCCACCACGGCCCTTGGCGTTCCAGTCCGAGGCCGGCGAGCGCTTGGCCATGCCGTTCTCGAAGACCACGAACACGTCGGGGTCCTCACCCTCGTGGATGACGCTCAGCGACAGCAGCGAGTCGTCGCCGCGGAACCGCATGCCCGTCACACCACTCGTCGCGCGACCCATCGGCCGCAGCTGGGCGTCGGTCGCGTGGAAGCGGACCGACTGCGCCTTGCGCGAGACCAGCAGCAGGTCGTCGGTCGGGGACGCGAGGTCCGCGGCCACGAGCTCGTCGCCCTCCTTGAGGTTGACGGCGATGAGGCCGCCGGTGCGGGGCGAGTCGTAGTCGCCGAGCCGGGTCTTCTTGACCAGGCCGTTCTTGGTGGCGAGCACGAGGTAGGGCTGTTGGGCGTAGTCACGCACGTCGAGGACCTGGGCGATCTTCTCGTCGGGCTGGAACGCCAGAAGGTTGGCGACGTGCTGGCCCTTGGCGTCACGCCCGGAGTCGGGCAGTTCGTAGGCCTTGGCGCGGTAGACCCGGCCGAGGTTGGTGAAGAAGAGCAGCCAGTGGTGTGACGTCGTGGTGAAGAAGTGGTCGACCATGTCGTCGCCACGCAGGGAGGCGCCGCGAACGCCCTTGCCGCCCCGGCCCTGCGAGCGGTAGGCGTCGACCCGGGTGCGCTTGGCGTAGCCGCCACGGGTGATGGTGACGACCACGTCCTCCTCGGGGATGAGGTCCTCCATCGACATGTCGCCGTCGAAGAACTCGATCCGGGTGCGTCGGTCGTCGCCGAACTTGTCGACGATGTCGCCCAGCTCGGTGGACACGATGCTCCGCTGCCGCTCGGGCTTGGCGAGGATGTCCTCGAAGTCCAGGATCATCGCCTCGAGCTCGTTGTGCTCGTCGATGATCTTCTGGCGCTCGAGGGCGGCCAGGCGCCGCAGCTGCATCTCGAGGATGGCGCGGGCCTGCAGCTCGTCGATGCCCAGCAGCTCGATCAGGCCGTCGCGGGCCGACTCGACGGTGGGCGAGCGCCGGATGAGGGCGATGACCTCGTCGAGGGCGTCGAGCGCCTTGAGCAGACCGCGCAGCACGTGGATCTGGGCCTCGGCCTTGCGCAGCCGGAACGCCGTCCGGCGCTGGATGACCTCGATCTGGTGCTCGACCCAGTGCCGGATGAAGGCGTCGATCGGCAGCGTGCGCGGCACCGCGTCGACCAGGGCGAGCATGTTGGCGCCGAAGTTGTTCTGCAGCTGGGTGTGCTTGTAGAGGTTGTTGAGCACGACCTTGGCCACGGCGTCGCGCTTGAGCACGATCACCAGGCGCTGGCCGGTGCGACCCGAGGTCTCGTCGCGGATGTCGGCGATGCCCGAGAGGCGGCCGTCCTTGATGAGCTCGGCGATCTTCTGGGCGAGGGTGTCGGGGTTGACCTGGTAGGGCAGCTCGGTGACCACGAGGCACTGCCGGCCCTGGATCTCCTCGACCTCGACGACCGCGCGCATGATGACCGAGCCGCGGCCGGTTCGGTAGGCCTCCTCGATGCCCTTGCGACCCAGGATGAGCGCACCCGTCGGGAAGTCGGGGCCCGTGATCCGCGCGAACACGGCGTCGAAGGTCTCGTCACGGGTGGCGTCCGGGTGGGCGAGCAGCCACTGCGCGGCGTCGGCCACCTCGCGCAGGTTGTGCGGCGGGATGTTGGTGGCCATGCCGACCGCGATGCCGGAGCTGCCGTTGACGAGCAGGTTGGGGAACCGGCTCGGCAGGACGACCGGCTCCTGCGTCTTGCCGTCGTAGTTGTCGCGGAAGTCGACCGTGTCCTGGTCGATGTCGCGCACCATCTCCATGGCCAAGGGGGCCATCCGGCACTCGGTGTACCGCGGCGCGGCAGCCGGGTCGTCTCCCGGGCTGCCGAAGTTGCCCTGGCCGTCGACGAGCGGGTAGCGCAGCGACCAGTCCTGCACGAGGCGGACGAGGGCGTCGTAGATCGAGGAGTCACCGTGCGGGTGGTACTGACCCATCACCTCACCGACGACGCGGCTGCACTTGTTGTAGCCGCGGTCGGGGCGGTAGCCACCGTCGAACATCGCGTAGACGACGCGACGGTGCACCGGCTTGAGGCCGTCGCGCACGTCGGGCAGCGCCCGGCTCACGATCACCGTCATCGCGTAGTCGATGTAGCTGCGCTGCATCTCGGTGTTGAGGTCGACCGCTTCGGTGCGGTCGTACTCGATCGGCGGTATCTCAGTCATGAATTCCCTTGTCCGTCAATGCCATTCAACAGCGTGCCATTCAAACTTCGGGTGGTATGCCGTGCGGCGGGTTTCACGTGGAACCCTCACCAGGCGGCATACCTAGATGTCCAGCTGTGTCTCTTGGGACATCTTCGTCAACGCTCGTTCCTCGCTTGATCCTCAGATGTCGAGAAAACGCACGTCGCGGGCGTTGCGCTGGATGAAGCCACGCCGGGACTCGACGTCCTCGCCCATCAGGATCGCGAAGATCTCGTCGGCGGCGGCCGCGTCGTCGAGGGTGACCTGGAGGAGCACCCGGTGGTCGGGGTCCATCGTGGTCTCCCACAGCTCCTGGTAGTCCATCTCGCCCAGACCCTTGTAGCGCTGGATGCCGGCGTCCTTCGGCAGTCGCCAACCCTGGGCGAGGCCGGCCTGGACCATGGCGTCGCGCTCACGGTCGGAGTAGGCGAACTCGTGGGGGTGGTTGCTCCACTTGAGGCGGTAGAGCGGGGGCTGCGCGAGGTAGACGTAGCCCTCCTCGATCAGCGGGCGCATGAACCGGAAGAGCAGCGTCAGCAGGAGGGTGCGGATGTGCAGGCCGTCGACGTCGGCATCGGCCATCAGCACGATCTTGTGGTAGCGCGCCTTGGTCTTGTCGAAGTCCTCGCCGATGCCGGTGCCGAACGCCGAGATCAGCGCCTGGACCTCGTTGTTGGCGAGCACCTTGTCGATGCGGGCCTTCTCGACGTTGAGGATCTTGCCGCGGATCGGCAGGATCGCCTGGTTGTGCGGGTTGCGACCTCGCACGGCCGAGCCGCCGGCCGAGTCACCCTCGACGATGAAGACCTCAGAGATGGCCGGGTCCTTGCTCTGGCAGTCGCGCAGCTTGCCCGGCAGGCCACCGGACTCGAGCAGCCCCTTGCGCCGGGTCGCCTCGCGCGCCTTGCGGGCGGCCATGCGGGCGGCCGCGGCCTGGACGGACTTGCGGACGATGTCCTTGCCCTCGACCGGGTGGGCCTCGAGCCAGTGGCCGAACTCGTCGGTCATGGCGCGCTGGACGAAGCCCTTGACCTCGGAGTTGCCCAGCTTGGTCTTGGTCTGGCCCTCGAACTGCGGCTCGCCCAGCTTGACCGACACGACGGCGGTCAGGCCCTCGCGGATGTCGTCGCCGGTGAGGTTGTCGTCCTTCTCCTTGAGGAGGTTCTGCTTGCGCGCGAAGTCGTTGATGAGCTTGGTCATCGCCGCGCGGAAGCCCTCCTCGTGGGTGCCGCCCTCGTGGGTGTTGATCGTGTTGGCGTAGGTGTGCACCGACTCGGAGTAGGAGGTGGTCCACTGCATGGCCAGCTCGAGCGAGAGCTGGCGCTCGCTGTCCTCGGACTCGATCGAGATGATCTCGGCGTGCACCGGCTCGGACTTCTTCGAGGTCACGAGGTGGGTGACGTAGTCGACGAGCCCGTTGTCGTACTTGTAGGAGACCTTGCGCTGCTTCTTCTCGCTGACGTCGACGGTGTCCGTGTCGTCGTCGGCAGCGCGCTCCGGTTCGCGCTCGTCGGTGAGGTTGATCCGCAGCCCCTTGTTGAGGAACGCCATCTGCTGCATCCGGGCGCGGATCGTCTCGAAGTCGTAGGTGGTCGTCTCGAAGATGCCGCCGTCGGCCCAGTAGGTGATGGTGGTGCCGGTGCGGTCGGACGCCTCCATCTTCTCCAGGGGGGCGACGGCCTCGCCGCGGTCGAAGGTGACCCGGAAGACGTGGCCCTTCTGGAACACCTCGACGTCGAGCCGGGTCGAGAGCGCGTTGACCACGGAGGAGCCGACGCCGTGCAGGCCACCGGACACCTTGTAGCCGCCGCCACCGAACTTGCCGCCGGCGTGCAGCTGGGTGAGCACGAGCTCGACCGCGGACTTGCCCTCGGCCGGGTGGATGTCGGTGGGGATGCCGCGGCCGTTGTCGGCGACGCGCACCGCGCCGTCGGCCAGGAGCGTCACGTCGATGGTGTCGGCGAAGCCGGCGAGCGCCTCGTCGACGGAGTTGTCGACGATCTCCCAGACGAGGTGGTGCAGACCGCGCTCGCCGGTGGACCCGATGTACATGCCCGGGCGCTTGCGGACCGCCTCGAGACCCTCGAGGACCGTGATCTGGCTGGCGTCGTAGTCCGACCCGGGAGCAGCGCCGGCGAGGTCGGCCTCGGCCACCTCGCGGGCGGCCTCGGCCTGGGCGGCGGTGAGGTTCTCCGTGGTGGGTGCTGGGCTGGCTGCCGGGGTGCTGGGTGTGGTGCTGTCTGCGGGGGCGTTCTGGTCTGGCGTGTGGTCAGCCTCGGACACGGTGCTCCTTCTCCGGTGGCACAGCGAACACGGGGTGTCCCCGACGTGCTCGCTGAACCCGCTCATGGCACGCGACCAGACTGGAGACCAGCTGGTCGCGAATTCACCTCAGAGTCTACCTGTCGGGACTGTCAGATCTCACGTCAGGAGGCCCGGGAACGCGGATTTGGGACAAAAAAGTGCCCTCACACGGGTGGGGATACGCGGACCGCCCCCTGAGCGCCCGATTCTGGCGTTTCTGGCCCACCGTCAGCCCCGGGCGCGACGAGGGTTGCCTCGGGACAGAGGTGGCCTCGTGACCTCAGCGGGCGGCGACTGCCGACTCGAGCTGGGCCCGCACGGCCGGCGGGATCGGGACGCTGGCCCGCGAGTCCCGGTCGATGTAGACGTGCACCCAGTGTCCGAGGGCAGCGAGCTCGTCGGAGTGCGCGTCGAAGAGGCCCAGGCTGTACCTGATGCTGCTGCGTCCGAGGCGCTCCACCCGGACGGCGACGTCGAGCGGGCGTGGGTACTCCAGCTCACGGAAGAAGCGGCAGCCGGACTCGGCGACGACGCCGAGCTCGGGCAGCGCCGTCACGTCGACCTCGGCCTCGCCGCCGGTGATCAGCCAGCCGTTGATCGCTGAGTCGAACAGCTCGTAGTAGACGGCGTTGTTCAGGTGGCCGTACATGTCGTTGTCCGACCACCGGGTCGTGACCCGCACGACGTGGTCGAAGTGCGCGCGGGTGAGCGTTCGGTCAGCCTCGGCCGTCATGCGTCGATCCTAGGGAGCGGCCGGCTCAGCCGTAGGTGTCGCGCGGGCCGGGTCCCGTGGAGCGACGAAACCCCTTGGACCAGGACGGCGCGCTCGGGCCGACGATCTTCAGCGCCGTCACGGTGCCCTTGCCGACCTCCCCCTCGAGCCGCGACATGATCGAGAACTCCAGGAGCTTGAGCTGCGTGGTCCAGGCGGTCGAGTCGGCCCGGACCGTGAGGATCCCGAACTCGAACGTCACGGGCGTGCAGTGCTGGGCGACCTCCGGGCCGACGATGTCCGGCCACCGGCCCATCACCGACCCGACCGCCACGTCGACCTTCCACCCGCGGTCCGCCATCAACCGGTCCATCTGGTCGCCGAGCAGCAGCGGGTCGCGTCGGTCGGGCTTCGATCCCGACGACTGCACGCCGATCTGCCGTCGCCGCATCGGCTTGAGGCCCGGTCGTAGGCCCTTCTCGCGCGCGGCCGCCCGGGCCCGCGACAGCGCGGCCTCGGCTGCGTCGTCGACGAGGGCAGCGGGGTCCGGCTCGACTCCGGGAGCCGGTTCGCTGCCCGGTTCGACGTCCGGCTCAGGTCCCGGGTCAGGCAGGGTCTCGTCACTCACGCCTGGTCACCTCCCCGAGGCTCACCGCAAAGGTCTGGCCCACCAGGCTCTTCGGCACGTCGGCGTCGACCGCGGCGGTGATGAGCACCTGCTCGCAGTCGGCGACCATGGCCGCGAGCCGCTCGCGACGGCCGGTGTCGAGCTCGGCGAAGACGTCGTCGAGGATGAGGACCGGGTCCTCACCGAGGTCGTGCCGCAACAGCTGGTATGCCGCGAGCTTGAGTCCCAGCGCGAACGACCAGCTCTCACCGTGGCTGGCATAGCCCTTGGCCGGCAGCTCGCCGAGCGACAGCACGAGGTCGTCGCGATGCGGGCCGGCGAGCGAGATGCCCCGCTCGACCTCCTTGTCCCGCGAATCCTCGAGGGTGCCGAGGAGCTCGGCCCGCAGCGCGTCGATCTCGGGGACCTCACCGGCAGCCAGGGACGCCGCGGCGGCCTCGCGAAGGGAGCTCTTGTAGGAGACCCGTGCGTCGGACTGACCGGCACTCACCTCGTCGTAGGCCTTGGCCAGATAGGGACCCAGGTCGCGCAGCAGCCGCAGCCGGGCGTAGAGCAGCTGGGACCCGACCGTGGCCAGGTGGTCGTTCCAGATGTCGAGGGTGTGCAAGGCGGTGGCGCGAGCGTCGTCGACTGGCTCGTCGCTCGGTCGCGAGGGCGGCCTGCGCCGGGATCCCTTGCGAAGCAACGGTTGCGCGGACTTCAGCAACGCGTTGCGTTGCTTGAGGATCTTGTCGTAGTCGCTGCGCACTCCGGCCCAGCGGGGCTGGCGGGCCACGAGCAGGTCGTCGAGGAAGCGGCGGCGCTCCGAGGGGTCGCCCTTGACGAGGGCGAGGTCCTCGGGGGCGAAGAGCACCGTGCGCAGCGTGCCCAGCACCTCGCGCGGCCGCGACACGGGGGAGCGGCCGAGCCTGGCCCGGTTGGCCCGGCCCGGATTGAGCTCCAGCTCGAGCATCGTCTCGCGGCCGCCCCGCATCACGGCGCCGCGGATCACCGCCTGCTCGGCACCGAACCGCACCAGGGGCTGGTCGGTGGACACCCGGTGGCTGGACAGCGTGGCGAGGTAGCCGATGGCCTCGACGAGGTTGGTCTTGCCCTGGCCGTTCAGGCCGACCAGCGTGGTGACACCGGGCTCGAGCGGGAGGTCAGCGGCGGTGTAACTGCGGAAGTCGGCAACCGTGAGGTGCCGGACGTACACAGGCGGTCAGGAGTGCTCGTCGCGCTGCAGGCTCATCGCGCTGCGCGCTTGCTCGCCGACGCCGACCGCCCAGACCCAGAACGTGTCGAGCCGGTGCCCGAGGACGGGCCGGCCGTGGCCGCCTTGCGTCCCTTGGCGGCAGCCTTGGCCGGGCTCTTGGTGGGCTTCTCCTTCGTGGCGGCCTTGGCCGCCACCGCCGACTCGTGCTTCGGAGCACCGTCTGCGCGGAGCTTCTCACCCTCGGCGACCGACATCACCTGGTGTCCACCGAACCCGCCGCGCAGAGCCGCCACAGCCTGCATGGTCGGGGACTCCTGCTGGCGCGAGGCGAACCGGGAGAACAGCGACGCCGAGATGACCGGCATCGGCACCGAGTTGGCGATCGCCTCCTCGACGGTCCACCGACCCTCGCCCGAGTCGACGGTGTAGCCCGAGACGTCCTCGAGGTGCGGGTTCTTCTCGAGGGCGTCGACCAGCAGGTCGAGCAACCAGGAGCGGACGACCGTGCCACGGGTCCACGCCTTGAAGGCGCCCGGGACGTCGGTGACGATGTCCTTGGCCTCGAGCAGCTCGTAGCCCTCGGCGTAGGCCGCCATCAGGCCGTACTCGATGCCGTTGTGGACCATCTTCGTGTAGTGCCCGGCGCCGACCTTGCCGGCGTGGACGAAGCCCTCCTCGCGCGGACCCTCGGGCCGCAGCGCGTCGAAGATCGGCATCGCCTTGCGCACGTTGGCCGCCGAGCCACCGACCATGAGGCCGTAGCCGTTCTCCAGGCCCCAGATGCCGCCGCTCACCCCGCAGTCGAGGTAGCCGATGCCCTTGGCCTTCAAGAGCTTCTCGTTCTCGAAGTCATCGGTGAACCGGCTGTTGCCGCCGTCGATGACCATGTCGCCCTTGTCGAGCAGCTTGGCCAGCTGGGCCACCGTCTCGGTCGTGGGCGCGCCCGCCGGGACCATCACCCACACCGTCCGCGGGGCGTCGAGCGCCTTCACCAGTGCTGCCAGGGTCTTGACGTCCGCCACCGCGGGGTTGCGGTCGAAGCCGACCACCTCATGGCCGGCGCGGCGGATCCGCTCGCGCATGTTGCCGCCCATTTTGCCGAGACCGATCAGACCGAGCTGCATGTGACGACTCCCGTTCGTGTGGGTGGTGCGGTATGCCGCAGAGCTGGCTTCGCGGCATACCTCGCTGTGCGCGTGCTCAGGCTACGCCCGGGTGCGGTCAGCTCGCGAAGCGAACGGGCATCAGGACGTAGCGGTAGGAGCTGTCGGCCTCGCCGTCCAGCTCGTCCTGACCGGACAGCACCGCCGGGCGCGACGGCTGCGTGAACGAGAACCGCGAGTAGTCGGTGCCGACCGCGCCGAGCCCGTCGAGCAGGAACTGCGGGTTGAACGCGATCTCGATCTCGGGTCCGGTGAGGGTCGACTCGACGGCTTCGGACGCCTGGGCGTCGTCGCCGGTGCCGGCCTCGATGGCCACCTGTCCGTCGGAGAACTTCAGTCGCACCGGGGTGTTGCGCTCTGCCACGAGGGCGACGCGCTTCACGGCCTCGATGAGCTCGGAGGTCTTGAGGACGGCCTCGGTGTCGACCGTCGTGGGGAAGATCGAGGTGACCTTGGGGTACTCGCCGTCGAGCAGGCGCGTGGTGGTGCGGCGCTGACCGGCCTCGAAGCCGACCAGCCCGTCGCCACCGGCCGAGGACCCGAGGGCGACCTCGATCGACCCAGAGGCGCCGAGCGCCTTGGCCGTCTCGGACAGGGTGCGCGCCGGGACGAGGGCCAGGTGGCTCGCGTCGGTGGCCCCGGGGTTCCAGGTCAGCTCGCGCATGGCCAACCGGTAGCGGTCGGTCGCGAGGAGCGTCATCTTCTCGCCCTCGATCTCGACGCGGACGCCGGTGAGGATCGGCAGGGTGTCGCCGCGGTCGGCCGCGATCGCGACCTGGGCCACCGCCTGGGTGAAGACGTCGCCGGCGATGGTGCCGCTCACTGTGGGGGAGGTCGGCAGCGTCGGGTAGTCGTCGGCCGGCATCTGCATCAGGCTGAAGCGCGACGAGCCGCAGACCACGGAGACCTTGTTGCCCTCGGTGGCGATGTCGACCGGCTTGCCGGGCAGGTTGCGGGAGATGTCGGCGAGCAGCCGGCCCAGGACGAGCACCGTGCCACCTTCGGCGACCTCGGCCGCGACGGTGATCTTGGCGGAGACCTCGTAGTCGAACGCCGACAGGGTCAGGGTGCCCTCGTCGTTCGCCTCGATGAGCACACCGGCGAGGACCGGCACCGGGGGGCGGGCTGGGAGGCCACGGGCCACCCAGGTCACGGCGTCGGCGAGGACCTCACGTTCGACCCGAAACTTCACCGTGACTACCTGCCCTTTCGCACGCGGCCCCGCCGCCGAACTTCAAGAATGTGACTTCACAAATGTGATTGCGCACTGACCCTAGTGCTCACGGTGCACTCGGCCAACCCGGATGGGRCAATCCGTCCCAGCTGTTTGTCCCTGTCGTTTGGGTGGGCACAGTCGTGGGGCCTGGGGGTGGGCTGGGTCAGGATTGGTACTCGGGGCTGGATGCTGATGGGAGATGGGTAGTCGTTGTCATAGGGGGTGTGGATCCTGTGGACGACCGACATCGCCGCAGGTCAGCGCGGCGCGTCCGGTGTGGATGCCGGGTGGACAACCGAGTGCCCAACCTGGGTCGTCCTGTGGAGGCGCCGGCGGCGCCCACACGGTCTCCACACGGCATACCCCTGTTGTCCCCAGTTGCGCCCTGGTCGTGCACGGGTTGTCCACCGGTTGTCCACAGGGGTGGATCCGAGGGCAAACGCCAGGAGAACAGAAATCATCCGTTTGGTGGATGGCGGTGGGGGCAGCACACATACCCACAGAGTTGTCCACAGGTGTGGACCATGGGTCGGGTTCCGGATATGTCGGATTGGGACGCACGGATTCGTGCTCAGCCGAGCACGCAGGCGGGGGAGGTGTCGCGGAGGTGAACAGGCCCCCACACCTGTGCACAAGGCTGTGGACAACCGGTTCACGGGTGGGGAAGGTCGATCCGCCGGTGTGGACGAGGTGTGGGGGCCCAGAGCGTGGGGCGGAACGTGGGGCTGTACGTGCGGTGGAACGGCTCAGCGGGACTGCTGCTTGATCCGGTTGGTGAGCTCGGTGACCTGGTTGTAGATCGCGCGGCGTTCGGCCATCAGCTGGCGGATCTTCTTGTCGGCGTGCATGACGGTCGTGTGGTCGCGCCCGCCGAACTGCTGGCCGATCTTGGGCAGGGACAGGTCTGTCAGCTCGCGGCACAGGTACATCGCGATCTGGCGCGCCGTCACCAGGACGCGCGAGCGGGACGTGCCGCAGAGGTCCTCGATGGTCAGCCCGAAGTAGGCCGCGGTCTGGGCCATGATCGTCGCACTGGTGATCTGGGAGCCCTGCTCGTTGGGGATCAGGTCCTTGAGGACGATCTCGGCCAGGCCCATGTCGACGCTCTGCCGGTTGAGGCTGGCGAAGGCGGTGACGCGGATCAGGGCGCCCTCGAGCTCGCGGATGTTCGTCGAGATGCGGCTCGCGATGAACTCGAGCACGTCGTCGGGCGCGCTCATGCGTTCCTGGATGGCCTTCTTGCGCAGGATCGCGATGCGGGTCTCGAGGTCGGGGGGCTGGACGTCGGTCAGCAGGCCCCACTCGAACCGGCTGCGCATGCGTTCCTCGAAGCCGGACAGCAGCTTGGGCGGCAGGTCGCTGGTGATGACGACCTGCTTGTTGGCGTTGTGCAGCGTGTTGAAGGTGTGGAAGAACTCTTCCTGCGTCTGCACCTTGCCCTGCAGGAACTGGATGTCGTCGATGAGGAGCACGTCGACATCGCGGTAGCGGCGCTGGAAGTTGCTGGCCTTGTCGTCGCGGATGCTGTTGATGAAGTCGTTGGTGAACTCCTCGGAGTTCACGTAGCGCACCTTGACGTGCGGGTAGAGGTTGCGCGCGTAGTGCCCGATCGCGTGCAGCAGGTGGGTCTTGCCCAGTCCGGACTCGCCGTAGACGAACAGCGGGTTGTAGGCCTTGGCCGGCGCCTCGGCCACTGCGACGGCGGCCGCGTGGGCGAACCGGTTGCTCGCGCCGATGACGAAGGTGTCGAAGGTGTACTTCGGGTTGAGCCGGGTCGCCGACTCGTCGGTGACGCTGAGGACCTCGTCGCGCGGACGGCGCTGCGGCTCCGCGGCCGGGGTCAGGGCATAGACGTTGTCCACCGGGGAGTGGTGGACGGTCGCCTGCCCCTGCCCCTGGACCTGCTGCAGGCTGAACTGCCCGTGCTGCTGGCCCTGTGGTGCGACGAGGGGCTCCTCGACGTAGCCCGTCGTGTCCTCGCCGTGGTGCGACTCGTCCAGCGAGGTGTCGACCGTGACGGCCAGCTGCACCTGTTCGCCGAGCTGGGAGGACAGCGCCTGGGTCACGGCGTCGCGGACCCGCTGCTCGACGACGTCCTTGGTGTACTCGTTCGGCACCTTGACCAGGGCGGTTCCGTCGAGCAGGCCGGCCAGGCGAGCCAGCGTCAGGAACGCGCGTTCGCGGGCGGGGAGGCCGTCGGCGTCGAGGGTGGCGATGGTGTTCTGCCAGATCTGCGTGAAGTCCAGATCTGTGTCACTCACCGGTCCCACATCCCTTTCGACTGTTGTGCTGCTGCCCTGTCGCAGGGTCATGGTGCCTGGTCCACCCCCTGTGCCTGATCGACACTGTGCCTTATCCACATAGTTATCCACAACCTGTGGGCAAGGGATGGGACGAGGAGGGACGGTAACAACAGCGACGCAGCGCGGCAACCGAAACGACGGAAATTGGGCCCCGTCCGGGGAAATTGATCCCTGCAGCCCGGCGTGTCTGGGCTGAAATGCTCCAGAGTGGGTGCTATTAAGGCTTCACCAGCCCAGCCGAGGCCCGCGGTATGCCGCGTGGCCGGCGCTGGTTTGACCCTGCGGTGGGCGCTCGCGTACCTTGGAACCGGCCTGTCGGCCGTTTTCGCATGCCCGTGACGCCCTGGATCGTCGGTGCCTTCCCTGGTGCCAGCCCCCAAGGATTGGCGCGGCATCTGTTCAACGGCTCTGTCGATTGCGGCCGACCACCAAGCCGCCCATGCACTCAGCAGGCCACCCGGGCCTGATCAGTAACGGAGATCCTCGTGAGCAAGCGTACTTTCCAGCCGAACAACCGTCGTCGGGCCAAGACCCACGGCTTCCGCCTGCGTATGCGGACCCGTGCGGGTCGCGCCATCCTGTCGGCCCGCCGCGCCAAGGGCCGCACCGAGCTCTCCGCCTGAGGCCGACCCCGTGCTGCCCGCGGGGCACCGGCTCCGTGCGAGTTCGGACTTCGCGGCCACCTTTCGGGGGCCCGGGGGAGCCCGAGCTGGCTCCACGCTGATCGTGGTCCACGCCAACCAGGCCGACGCGCGTGCGGGACAACCGCCGCGGGTCGGTTTTGTTGTCTCCAAAGCCGTGGGTGGAGCGGTGGTCCGCAACCGCACCAAGCGCAGGCTGCGCGCGCTGATGGCTGCTCGGGTGAACTCGCTCCCGACGGGTGTCGACATGGTCATCCGCGCGAATCCCGTTGCGGCACAGGCGAATTCGTCGTCACTCGGTGCTGAGTTGGACAGTCTCCTCGCTCGGGTGACCGCAAAGCTCGGGGCGGTGCGCACGTGACGACGGTCAAACGGGTCACCGCGGCGCCCCTGATCGGGCTGTTGCTGTTCTACCAGCGCTTCATCTCACCCCTGACGCCCCCCACCTGTCGGTACTACCCCTCCTGCTCGGCCTACGCGCTCACCGCGATCCGGCGCTTCGGCCCGGTCAAGGGAACCTGGCTGGCCGCCAAGCGGTTGGCTAGGTGCCACCCCTGGGCAGCAGGTGGGGTCGACCACGTTCCTGCCAAGAACTCGACCCCCGCCGGCAACCCCGCAGCAGACCCGGCGAGCCAGACCCCAGCACCACCCGCCCACGCCGCCTAGCGGCAGGCACCAGACCTGCCGGCCACGCGGCATACCCACTGCGCGGCCGGAACCACCGGTGAACCGTCACCTCGACGGCCCACCACCAGATTGAGGACGACATGAGCTTCAGTGACCTGATCTACCCGTTCGAGTGGATCGTGTCGTGGATCCTGTGGGGTTGGCACACCCTGTTCACGACCATCGGCATCCCGTCCGACTCGGGCCTCGCATGGACCTTGTCCATCGTCGGCCTCGTGGTGGTGATGCGGGCCGCGATGATCCCGCTGTTCGTCAAGCAGATCCATGCCTCGCGGCGGATGCAGCTCATCCAGCCCGAGATGCAGAAGATCCAGGCGAAGTACAAGGACAAGAAGGACCCCGACTCCCGTCAGGCGATGACGCAGGAGACGATGGACCTCTACAAGCGCACGGGCACCAACCCGTTCAGCTCGTGCCTGCCGATCCTGCTGCAGTCGCCGTTCTTCTTCGGCCTGTTCCGCGTGCTCAACGGGCTCCAGAAGATCGCCACGGGCGAGAACCGGCCGATCGGCCCCATCAGCGCCAAGCTCGCGGCCGAGGCGGAGAAGTCCACCTTCTTCGGTGCCCAGCTGTCCGACAGGTTCATCGGTGCCGACAACCTGACCGTCCAGATCGTGACGGTCGTGCTCATCATCGCGATGTCTGCCAGCACGTTCACCACCCAGCGCCAGCTGATGATGAAGAACATGCCGGCCTCGGCCCTGGACAACCCGTTCGCCAAGCAGCAGAAGATGCTGCTCTACCTGATGCCGATCTTCTTCGCCATCTCCGGTGTCAACTTCCCGATCGGTGTCCTGCTCTACTGGCTGACGACCAACGTGTGGTCGATGTGCCAGCAGTTCTACGTGATCCGCAAGATGCCCGCCCCGGGGTCCCTGGCCGAGAAGGCCATGCAGGACCGGCGCCGCAAGAAGGGCAAGCCAGTCGAGGAGTTCACCGTCAAGGGGCTCGACAAGGTGGACGACACCGAGGCGCCCAAGGCGAGCGGCCAGCGCGTGCAGCCGACGCGGAACAAGAAGAAGAAGGGCGCTGCAGGCCCGGCCAAGAAGTCGGCGCCCGGTTCCCCCACAGACCCCAAGCCCCAGACCGACAACTGAGAGTGACCACCATGACCGAGCACAACAACACCGTCGTGGACGACACCCAGACCACTGAGCCGTCCACCGACGCGGGCCTTGACCAGGGCAGCGACCAGAGCACTCACGCCGCGGACAGTGGTTCCGAGGCGGGCGGCTCCGAGGCGAGTGACTCCGTTGGCCGTGCGGCCGACGTGTCCATTGCCACCTCGGGCGACGACGAAGACGCAGCGGACCTCGCGGACGACGCGGCATCTGACGACGCGGTGGCCGACCACGGGACGGCTGGCCACGAGCAGGGGTCGCTTCGGCGTCGCCCCGCCAAGGTGGCCGACCTCGAGCGTGAGGGCGAGGTGGCTGCGGACTTCCTGGAGACGCTGCTCGACATCGCCGACCTCGACGGCGACATCGACGTCGACGTTGACGGCGACCGCGCCGCCGTGTCCATCGTCGACTCCGACGAGGGCCGGGTGCCGCGGCGCCTGGTCGGCCAGGACGGCAAGGTGCTCGACGCCCTCCAGGAGCTCACCCGGCTGGCCGTCCAGGCGGCCACCGGAGAACGCAGCCGACTGATGCTGGACGTGGCCGGCCACCGGGCCGAACGTCGGGCAGCGCTGGTCGAGGTGGCGCGCGGCGTCATCGAGCAGGTCAAGGCGACGGGCGAGCAGGCCTCCCTCGAGCCCATGACGGCCTTCGAGCGCAAGGTCGTGCACGACGAGGTGATCGCTGCCGGTCTCACGTCCGAGTCCGATGGCGTCGAGCCTCGGCGCTTCGTCGTCGTCCTGCCGGCGTGATCGAGCCACAGACGGCCGTGTTTCACGTGAAACAGAGCGCATGACGCCGCACGAACGCACTGACGACGGGCGCGGGACCGGGGAGACCGGGACCGCGCCCGTCGCGTCGTCCACCGGCCCGGCCGCGCCCCCAGCTCCGCTCTCGGCCGCTGAGGTCTTCGGCCCGCACCTCGCCCAGGCCGAGCGGTTCGCCGCGATCCTGGCTGACACCGGGGTGTCCCACGGCCTGATCGGTCCGCGTGAGGTTCCCATTCTGTGGGACCGGCACATTCTGAACTGTGCGGTGGCGCACGAGGCGTTCCCTGTGGGGGCGGCCGTCGTTGACGTGGGTTCGGGCGCAGGGCTGCCGGGCCTGGCGCTGGCGATCGTGCGGCCGGACCTGCACCTGCACCTGGTCGAGCCGATGTTGCGACGGACCACCTGGCTCTCGACCACGGTCGCCGAGCTCGGCCTCGCCAACTGCACGGTCCACCGGGGACGGGCCGAGGAGTTCGACGGCGTACTGACGGCGCCCTATGCCACCGCACGAGCGGTCGCCCGCATCGACAAGCTCGCCCGGTGGACGTTTCCCCTCCTCGCCGACGGCGGCACGCTCGTCGCCCTCAAGGGCGAATCAGCCGCCCAGGAGCTGGCCACCGAGGAGAAGGTCCTGCGCAGGTTGGGGATGACCTCGGCGCAGGTCGTGGTCTACGGAGCGGAGCTGCTCCCCGTCGCCACCACCACGCTGCAGATCACGGTGGGCGCTCGCCCGGCGGCCAAGCGCGCTGCTGCGCGACGAGGCAAGAACCGGTCCTGATCGGAGCGTGTCCACAGGGCGCCGCCTCCCGCGTTGTGACACCCGCGCGAACTAGGGTTGGATGATGCCCATGGCCAACGAGGAGACTGCGTGAGCACGGCAACGCTGCAACTGACCAGGGGACTCGGGTGGCCACAACGGCTGGGCCGGCCCAGCAGTGCTCTCGGATGGCCGACCGGTGACGGGACGTCGCCCAGCCAGTCTGTTTCACGTGAAACCGAACAGTTCTCCTCGACCACGGCCACCACGGCGCAGGACGAGGACAAGCCGTCAGTGAACGGTACGACGCTCATGACAGGGGACGCGGCCGTGACCGGCACTATTGAAGCGGCTGACGACACAGCCGCTGTTTCACGTGAAACCGACGAGCTCACACAGGGCGAGACCGAGCCGGTGGGCGCCGAGCCGGTGGGCGCCCAGCCAGAACCCGCCCGTCCGGCCATGCACCTGGCCGACGCCGCGGCCGCGGAGGAGGCCTTGGCCGCCGTCGTTTCACGTGAAACGGACGAGCGCGACGAGCTGGTCTCCTCGCTGCCGACCGCCGACCGGGACACCCCACTGGCCCAGGCCGTCGCGGCTGATGCACGCAAGCGGATTGCCCTCACGGGTCGCGTCTTCCCGAAGCCGCCGGCGACGCGCGTGCTCACCGTGGCCAACCAGAAGGGCGGCGTCGGCAAGACGACGACCACCGTGAATGTGGCCGCCGCGCTGGCTCAGGCAGGGTTAACCGTGCTGGTCATCGACATCGACCCCCAGGGCAATGCGAGCACGGCCCTCGGCATCGACCACCACGCGGAGGTGCCCAGCATCTACGACGTGCTCGTCGAGGGGACGCCGATGGTGGACGTCGTCCAGGAGTGCCCCGACATCCCGGGACTGTGGTGTGCTCCGGCCACGATCGACCTCGCCGGAGCCGAGATCGAACTCGTCTCGCTGGTGGCTCGGGAGACCCGCCTGCAGAAGGCGATCTCGGCGTACCTGCAGGAGGCGCCCACCAGTGAGCACCCGGCCCCCGACTACGTCCTGATCGACTGCCCCCCGAGCCTGGGACTGCTGACGGTCAACGCGTTCGTCGCTGCCCAGGAGGTCTTCATCCCGATCCAGTGCGAGTACTACGCGCTCGAGGGCCTGTCGCAGCTCCTCAAGAACATCGAGCTGATCCGCAACCACCTCAACCCGACGTTGCACGTGTCGACCATCCTGCTGACCATGTACGACGGACGGACCCGCCTGTCGGCCCAAGTGGCCGACGAGGTGCGCAACCACTTCCCGGAGCAGGTCCTGCGCAACACGGTGCCGCGCTCCGTGCGGATCTCCGAGGCGCCCAGTCACGGCCAGACCGTGATGACCTACGACCCGAACTCCAGCGGCGCACTGTCCTACCTCGGTGCCGCTGCCGAGCTTGCCGATCGCGGCGCCGCCACCGCCGACCACTCGACCGCGTCCACGCAGAACTGAGAGAAGACACCATGAGCGAGAAGCGCCGCGCACTCGGCCGGGGCCTGGGAGCCCTCATCCCCAACGCACCGACCTCCCCCAACGGCCGTCCCGTGGACGTCTTCTTCCCGGACCAGCGCCCCGGCGCGACCGCGTATGCCGGTGGGTCACCGGCCGGGCGTGACGGGGCCGCCGACGCCGCTAAAGGGGGCGGAACGGCCACCACCACGATGGAGCCGACCACCGACGCGAGGGGCCGTGAGGACGGGGTGTCTGCGACCGACTCAGACGTCGCCTCGGGCACCGGGCAGAACGGCACCGATGGTGCCAGCAGCTCCGGTCACGCGAGCGGCTCGGAGGACTCGGCAGCGACGGACAACCCGCACGGCCTGGCGCCGGTGCCGGGAGTCTCCTACGGCGAGATTCCCGTCGAGCAGATCCGCCCCAACCCGCGCCAGCCCCGGTCGGTGTTCGACGAGGACGACATGGCCGAGCTGGTGCACTCCATCAGCGAGATCGGCGTGCTCCAGCCCATCGTCATCAGGCCCATTCCCGCAGGTCAGGGGCCTGACCAGCTCGACAATGCCCCCGAGGGCGTCCTCTACGAACTCATCATGGGTGAGCGCCGCTGGCGCGCCTCCCAGGAGGCCGGTCGCGCCACGGTGCCCGCGATCGTGAAGGAGACCGAGGACGACGACCTCCTGCGGGATGCCCTCCTGGAGAACCTCCACCGCAGTCAGCTGAACGCCCTCGAGGAGGCCGCGGCATACCAGCAGCTGCTCGAGGACTTCGGCTGCACCCACGACGAGCTCGCCTCCCGGATCGGCCGGTCACGGCCGCAGATCTCCAACACACTGCGGCTGCTCAAGCTTCCACCGCTCGTGGCTCGCCGCGTCGCCGCCGGCGTGCTGTCGGCCGGCCACGCGCGGGCCCTGCTGTCCCTGCCCGACGGTGCCGCGATGGAGCGCGTCGCGCAACGGATCGTGGCGGAGGGCCTGAGTGTCCGTAACGTCGAGGAGATCGTCGCGGTGGGCGGCCCGGACGACGTGGCCAAGCCGCGTCGCCCGCGCGCCGGCAACCGGCACCCCCAGCTCGACGACCTGGCGGCCCGGCTGTCCGACCGGTTCGACACCCGGGTGAACATCGCCCTGGGTCAGCGCAAGGGCAAGCTGACGGTGGAGTTCGCCTCGGTCGAGGACCTCAACCGGATCGTCGACATGCTCGGCCTCGATCGCCGGGCCTGAGCTCAGCACGCGACTCAGCACAGGTTGGCTCGCTCAGCAGACGGTGCAACCTCTGCTGAGCGAGCCAAGGTCTGCTAGCAGAGGTTGGGGAAACCGCAGGGCAGGCGAATTGCGTTGGGGGAGTAACTGATTCGCCGCGTGGCTCAGCTGTGCGAAGCGAGGTAGGCGCGCAGGTCGCCGAGCCGCAGGACACCGGTGGTGGCCGTGTCGTCATCGCCCAGGTAGAGCCGCTGCAGGCTGACCAGCACGGCCTCGGCGAGGGTGTCGCGGAACGCCGGGTCGGTCAGGCGTGCGGCGTCGCTGGGGTGCGACAGGTAGCCCGCCTCGATGCGCACGGCGGGCATCCGGGTCTGCTGGAGGAGGGCCCAGGAGCGGCCGTGCGAGCGGCAGTTCTCCAGGCCGGTGCGGGCCACGACCTCGCGCAGCACGAGGTCGGCGAGGTGCTCCCCGACCGCCGACCACGACGTCTTGCGGTCGCGGCCGAAGAAGAAGGTGGCGACGCCGCTGGCCCCGGCAGCGTCGTGGGAGTCGCAGTGCAGCGAGAGCACGAGGTCTGCGCCGGCGTCGTTGGCCAGCGCCGCCCGCTCGTCCTCGGTGGGGCAGGTGTGCTCGGTGCGGGTGTAGACGACCGAGACGCCGATGGCAGTCAGCCGACCCTCGATCCGCCGGGCGAGGTCCATGACCAGCTCGGACTCGACCAGCCCGTGGGCCACCGCGCCCTTGTTGGTGCCACCGTGGCCCGGGTCGAGCACGACGGTGCGACCGCTCAGGCTGTGCCCGGAGCGGCGGACCAGCTCCTGCTCGCGGAGCACGTTGGCCGAGCCACCGGACACCGAGCGACGCAGGTCCTTGAAGGCCCGCAGGGTGTCGGGACCGACCGACCCGTCACCCGAGAGCCCGTAGGCACGCTGGAAGCTGCGTACCGCCCGTTCCGTCTCCGGCCCGAACCGGCCGTCGACGCGGCCGGCCGCGAAGCCGAGCGTGTTGAGCCGCTCCTGCAGCGTCACGACGTCCTCGCCGCGCAGGAGGTGGCCGGGCGTGTGCATGAGGATCCGGTCGCCGAGGGCCCAGCGGGCGCCGTCGATGGCCGTGAACGTCTCGACCCCGACGACCCCGTCGACGATCAGGCCCTTGTGCTGCTGGAAGGCCCGCACCGCGCGCTCGAGGGACGCGTCGAACAGGGCAGGGTCGAAGTCGCCCCGGTCGCCGGCGTCCATGCCGGCATCGGCCTCGCCCCCGGGGGCACCCAGGTGGGGAGGCTCGGGCAGCTGGTCGAGCGGGAGGGCCGCCAGCCGGGCTCGTACGTCGACGACGGCCGGCCCGTGGCTGCCGAGGCCGAGCAGGCCGCTCTTGCTGTCGGACACTCGGCCTCCTCTGGTGCTTCGACTGGTTCGCGGACTGGTCCGGGACGGCAATCCGGGTGTGGCAGCCGGTTCGTCGAACCGGAAACAGCTGGCGTTTGTGCAGGTCAGCGAGGTGTCGGTGGMTCAGGGACCATCTGCGCCGCCGACTGAGCCTAAGTCAGAAACGGGCTGTGGACCAACCCGGCTTCCGAGCACACCACCCGGCCCGGATGCGGCCGGCTGAGCGGCTCGGGCACCGACGTCGGCGCCCTCGCGAGCCCGAGACGACGATGCCGGCCGCGCCCACACCGGGGCGCGACCGGCATACGGTCACGGCGTCGCTCAGCCGAGGTAGTCGGCGAGCTCGCGCACCAGCTTGGGCTTCGGCATCGCACCCACGAGCGTCTTGACGACCTCGCCGCCGACGTAGACGTTGAGGGTCGGGATGCCGGTGATGCCGTAGCGGCTGCTCACCGCGAGGTTCTCGTCGGTGTTGAGCTTGACGATGTCGATCTTGTCGGCGTGAGCGATCGCCAGCTCCTCGAGGACCGGGGCGACGGCGCGGCACGGGCCGCACCAGGGCGCCCAGAAGTCCACCAGGACCGGCTTGTCGTTCTGGAGGACGTCGACCTCGAAGGTGGCGTCCGTGGTGTCCTTGATGGCTCCCACTCGGGGGCTCCTTTCGGTGGTGCTGCGGTTGGGGCTGGACAGGTGTGGGGCGGGGGTATGCCGTGTGGCTGGGTCTGGGTGTCAGGATCCCAGCGGGGTCTGACAGGCGGAGCAGCAGGTCAGTGGGTCAGGGCGTCCTCTTTGGCGGGCGCGCCCGCGTGCTCGCGGTCGGCGAGGTAGCGCTCGGCATCGAGTGCCGCGGCACACCCTGAGCCGGCCGCGGTGATGGCCTGGCGGTAGGTGTGGTCGACCAGGTCACCCGAGGCGAAGACGCCGGGCAGGTTGGTGAGCGTGGTCCGGCCCTGGACGAGGACGTAGCCCTCGTCGTCGAGCTCGACGACGCCCTTGACCAGCTCGTTGCGGGGGTCGTGCCCGATCGCGACGAACAGGCCCGTGACGGGGAGTTCGCGGGTCTCACCGGTCTCGGTGTCGCGCAGCGTGATGCCGGTCAGCTTGGCGTCGCCGTGGATCTCCTCGACGGCGGAGTTCCAGGCGAACCTGATCTTGTCGTTGGACAGGGCGCGCTCGGCCATGATCTTGGAGGCCCGCAGTTCGTCGCGGCGGTGCACGATCGTCACCGAGCGGGCGAACTTGGTGAGGAAGGTCGCCTCCTCGACGGCCGAGTCCCCACCGCCCACGACGGCGATGTCCTGGTCACGGAAGAAGAAACCGTCACAGGTCGCACACCACGAGACCCCGTGGCCGGAGAGGCGCTTCTCGTCGGGCAGCCCGAGCTCGCGGTAGGCCGAACCCATCGCGAGGATCACGGCGTGCGCACGGTAGGTGTTGCCCTCGGCGTCGACGACCGTCTTGACCTCACCCTCGAGGTCGACCGACTCGACGTCGTCGGTGATGATCTCGGCGCCGAACCGCTCGGCCTGGGCCCGCATGTTCTCCATCAGGTCAGGGCCCATGATGCCCTCGCGGAAGCCGGGGAAGTTCTCGACCTCGGTGGTGTTCATCAGCGCGCCACCAGCGGTGACGGCACCCTCGAACAGCAACGGCTTGAGGTTGGCCCGGGCCGCGTAGACGGCGGCGGTGTAGCCCGCTGGACCGGAGCCGATGATGATCAGACTGCGGATGTCGGCAGGTGCGGAGGTGCTCACGCGGTTACAGCCCCTTGTGGTCGAGAAGGCGGTGCACCGCTACATACGGTGCCTGTGTCTGCAACCGATCGTAGGCCCTCGATGTTCCCCACCGGTGCGGTGTGCCACGACGCGCCGTGAGGTGCTGCACGCACGCTCAGGGGACGGCGACGGGGCCGGCCAGCACGAGGGGGTGCGTGGCGTCGCAGGCCGGGGACACGGCATACACGGTCTGTCCGGTGTCGCTGCTCACCACGGCGACCACCGCAGGGGCGCCGTCGAGGGTCGCGAGGTCGCCCCGGACGGGCATCCAGGCCTGCACGCCGATCGCGGTGAGGCAGGCGCGCAGTCCGCTCTCGGTGTCGGCGGCCCCGCGGCTCGCCTTGGGGGCAGCGGCGCTGTCGCCGGCGCTGTGGGGCACGGAGCGCGCCTGGGTGGCCAGCGCTGCCGCGGTGTATGCCGTGCCGCTGGCCGCCAGCGACACCTGGCCGAGCGACCCGCTGGCCCGCTGGTCGGCGTTGGTGGACGGCTGGGTGCGTGGCGCCACGCCTGCCCCCGAGTTCGTGTCCGACCCGCTCTCGCGACTGGCCGCCGCACCGCTGGCGCTGTCTGCGGCGGATCCGCCGCTCAGGGAGGCCATCACGTCGCCGGGCCCGGTGCCGGTGAGCAGGGCGGGGAGGCCGAAGCCGAGGATCGCGGCCGCAGCGGCGGCGACTCCCACGTGCTGCCAGCCCCAGCGGCGCGGTCGCAGGGGCAGGACGGCGGCGCCCTCGCGAGCGGACTGCTCGGCGGCGATCGAGGCGTTGATCCGGGAGACGAGGTCGGCAGGCATGGGGCCGGGGTCCGGCAGGGCCGAGAGCAGCTCGCGGATGCCGGTGGGGTCGTGCTCGGGGGCGCCCTTGTCTGCGGGGGGCACGGGTGGGGTGCTCACCACGAGAACCTCCAGACGTCGGGGACCAGCTTTCGGGACGCGCGAATGCCGGTGGACACACGGCAGGGGCGACATGTGTACGACGTCACGGCTGCCCCGATGGTTCCCTGAGCAGCTCCGCCATGGCGTCACGGCCGCGGCTGCAGCGCGACTTCACGGTGCCCTCGGCGACCTCCAGGACCGCAGCGGCCTCGGCCACGGACAGGCCGTGCATGTCGACGAGGATGAGCGCCATCCGCTGGCCTTCCGGCAGCCGGTCGAGGGCCTCCCGCACGTCGAGCCTGGTGTCGACCGAGGCCTGCGCGTCGCGCTTGTCGGACAGCTCGTACTCGGGCAGCTGGCTGGTCGGCTTGTCGCGCCGCAGCCGGTCGAGGCAGGCGTTGACGACGATGCGGTGCAGCCAGGTCGTCACGGCCGCGTCGCCCCGGTAGGACTCGGCCCGCCGGAACGCCGAGATGAAGGCGTCCTGCACGCAGTCCGAGGCCAGTTCGCGGTTGCGCGTCGTCCGCAGCGCGACCGCCCACATCCGGTCTCGGTGCCTGCGGAACAGCTCGCCGAAGGCGTCGGGATCGCCCGCGATGTGGGCGCGGAGCAGGTCGCGGTCGTCACGCTCGCGCAGCGGGAGGGTGCTCATGGGTATGCCGGCCTGCCGACCTTCCGGGTCAGCTGACCGTGACCTCGGCCAGCGTGGCGCGGAAACGCCCGTCGCTGACCTGCGTCACGCTGGTGAACCAGACGAACACGAACTGGCCCTTGACGGGGGCGGGGGCGGTCAGGGTGATGGCGCCCTCCTTGCCCTTCGAGGAGCCGACCTGCTGCGCAGCGCCCAGGCTGTCGCGGTCGTCGCCGACGTAGACGGTCACGTCGGAGGCGTTGGGCAGGACCAGCTTGACCGTCGACACCTCGCGGTTCTGGCCCAGGTCGAGCCGCACGCCGACGCCCTTCTTGAGGCCACCGAGGTTGGCCGACGCGTAGCCCTCGGAGCTCCAGAAGGTGTTGTCCTTGCCGTCGAACACCCGGGCGGCCTCGCCGTTGCGCTCCGCACCGTCGCCCTCGGGGTCGAAACCGGTGGCGCTGAGGACGGCGAAGGACTGGTTCCCGGTGTCGTCCGGCTGGGTCGGGGTGACGGTCACGGCAGGCGCCGTCACCTTGACGGTGCCCTTCGGCGTGGGGGGGTTGCCGAGACCGAGGTCGGTGTTGGAGCCGATCTTCGACGCTCCGTAGAAGCCGACCACGATGGCCACGATGAGGAACGCCGCCACGACGGCCAGGACGAACTTGGACTGGTCGCGGGTGGGTGCCGCGCCGGTGTCGGCCGGGAGCATGGGCAGGGGAGGGCCCAGTGGCTCCTGGCCCTCGACCAGGGCCTGGTCGAGGGAGATCCGGCGTTGTTCGGCCCGCTCCTCGGCAGCCTGGCGCTGCGCCCGCCGCTCGGCGGCCTTGTCCGCCGCGGCACGGGCGAAGCTGCCCACCTTGTGGGCGGCGGCGCCGGCCGCCTGACCGGCCGCCTGACCGGCGGTGCCGAGGGCGGATCCCACCGCGCTCGCGGCCGCCGCGGCCTGGGCGGCTGCCGCAGCACCGGCGCCCGGCTCACCAGGGTCGGCAGATCCCTCTGCGGGCGAGGCTGCGGGAGCCGGGTCGAACCGCGTGGTGGTCGGGCTCGTCGCCGGGCTGGCGCCACCTGCGGCCCGAGGACCACCGGCGGCCGGGAGCAGCGCCGTGGCCACGTCCGCACCGGTCGAGGGGTGCTCGTCGGGTGTGTCCTGGGGGTCTGCCGGCGCATCCGGTGCGTCCGCCGGTTCGTCCTGGCCCGTCGGGGGCACGGGAGGCGGGGGTACAGGGGGTGTGGGCACCGCGGCGAGCTCCGCACGCAGCTGGTCCATGGCCAGCGGAATGGTCCGGGTCGTGCCGTCGTCGACCGGCGTCGTCCCGCCGAGGCCACTGACCTGCGCCATGGCCCAGGGTGCGATCTGGGAGGCGAAGTCGCCGGGCGTGAGCGGGCCCTGGTCCTCGTTGAGGGTGAGGCGGCACAGGGCGTCGAGGTCCCCGGGGACACCGGCCGCGATCTCGGACGGCGCGGGAACGCCGCCGACGACGTGCGGCGCGGACTCCAGGCCGGCCACCGAACCGGGCAGCGGCCACCGGCTGGTCAACGCGGCATACGTGAGGGCCACGACGCCCACGGCGTCGAGGCGAGCCGCCTGCGTGGCGTCGAGGTCGTCCTCGGTGGCCATCGCCGCGAGGGTGGCCACCCCTCGCACCTTGATGGTGCCGTCGTGGGCGCGCAGGATCGAGTGCGGGGTGAGGCGCAGGTGGTGCAGTCCCCGGCCGCGGGCCGCTTCGAGGCCCGTGGCGGTCTCGCCGACGATGCGGCGGACCTCTTCGGCGGGCAGTCCGCCCTGCTCGAGGATCTGGGCGAGGGAGTGGGCGTCGTGGATGGCTTCCTCGACGAAGAACGCGATGCCGTCGGACCGGCCGACGTCGAGCACGCGGACGAGGCGGTGGTTGTCGAGGCCGGCGACGCGACGGGCGGCATCGAGGGTGGCATCGGCGTGCGTCTCGTGCTCCGAGAAGCACACGATGACGACGTCGCGCTCGAGCGTCGTGTCGTGGGCCGACCAGCGTTCGGCCTTCGGCAGCTGCTCGAGCCGACGCTGCACGGCATACCGGCCGCCCAGCACCGTCGATGGGCCTACCCCGTGCACGCTGCCTCCTACGGTCGATGGACGCGTCGCCCCTGTTGCACCAGCACGGTGCGGGCTCATCCTAGGGCGTGCCCGGTCAGGAGGGGCGGCGCCGCAGACGCCGCACCACGGGGTCGAACAGCTGGCCGACCTCCTCGACGCGCAGGAGGTGGGCGGTCCCGAAGCACAGGACGAGGAACACCATGCCACCCAGCACCATCTCGGCCAGGGCCCCGGACCAGCGTTCGCCGTCGATGCCGAAACCCTCGAGGCCGACGAGCATGAAGGCTGTGGCCGCGGCGGCGATCATCGCGGCCAGCGCGAGCCTGACGTAGGTGCGGATGCTCGATCCGAGCCGGAGCTGGCCCAGCCGCCTGCGCAGCAGCAGGAACCCCAGCAGCGCCGCGGCGAGGTTGCTCAGCGTCTGGCCGATGCCGACGACGATCCCGGCCCGGCCCGGATCCACGGTGAGGGCCGTGACATTCACCGCGGTGGCGACGACGGTCACGACCACCTGCAGCAGGAACGGGGTCCTGGCGTCCTCGTAGGCGTAGAACACGCGTTGGACGAGGTACAGCCAGCCGAACGGCACCAGTCCCAGCATCATCGCCATCATCACGTGCGCGATCGCCAGGCTCTCGGCGTGGTCGTTGCCGGGGAAGGCGACGCGGACGGCCTGGGCGCCGAGGACGAGGGCGAGGAAGGTGCCCGGGACAAGGAGTACCGCGGGCATCCGGATGCCCCGGCCGAGGTCGGCGACCACCTCGACCGTGTCATCGCGGTGTGCGGCCTGCGAGAGCCGGGTGAACAGGGCGGTCACAAGCGACACCGTGATGAGGGAGTGGGGGAGCATGAACAGCAGGAAGGCCAGTCCGTAGGCCGTGACCCCCGCGCCGACCTGGCCGCGCTCGTCGAGCAGGTCACCGGCCCGGGTCATGACCTTCGAGGTGACGATGAACCCGAGCTGGCTGACGGCCACGGCCGCGAAGGTCCACAGCGCGACCTTGGAGGCCGACCGCAGCCCGACCCCGCGAAAGCCCCACACAGGCCGGTAGCGGAAGCCGCTGCGGTGCAGCGGGAACCACAGCGCCAGGGCCTGGGCGGCGACGCCGAGGGTCGCGGTGCCCGCCAGCAGCCAGACCATCGTGCCCGACCAGTTCTCGACGCGGATGTCCTTGCCGTAGGCCGCGCCGAACCAGAGCAGGCCGCCGATGGCGACCACGTTGGCCAGGGCAGGCGCCCACATGTATGCCGCGAACTGACCTCGCGCGTTGAGCACCTGTCCGAACAGGGTGTAGATGCCGTAGAAGAAGACCTGGGGAAGGCAGATGAAGGCGAACGCGGTGGCCAGCCCCAGGGTCGTGTCGTCCCAGCGGTTGGAGAACAGCCGGACGAGCAGTGGCGCGGCCGCCGTGACGATCACGGTGGCGCCGAGCAGCAGGGCGATCGAGAGGGTGAGCAGCCGGTTGACGAACTCGTGACCGCCGTCGTCGTGGCTCGCGGCCTTCGTGATCTGGGGAACCAGGACGGCGTTCAGGACCCCGCCGGCCAGCAGCAGGTAGAACTGGTTGGGCAGGGTGTTGGCGACCTGGAAGGTGTCGGCGGCCAGGGCGATGCCCACGGTCGCCGCGAGCATCGAGGCCCGCGCGAACCCGAGCAGCCGTGAGGCGACCGTGCCAGCGGCCATGACGGCGCTGGACCGGGCAAGGCTGCGCTCGCTTCCGGTGGTGGCGTCGCTCATGCCGTGGTGGTCATGGGGGGGATGGCCTCTCGGGGGAGCCGGGCGCCGGGGCGACGTCGGACCGTGCGCACGATACCGACCAACAGGATGAGGCCGCCCACGCCGGCGAGCCCCCAGTAGACCCAGTTGCCCGTGGGCGTGACGCGGACCTGCACGTCGGCGCCCTGTCCGATGACCGTGCCGTCCGGCGTGGTCAGCGTGGTCCGCAGCGGCACCGAGCCGGCGGCGAGGGCCGTGACGCTCACCGACACGGTCGCCCTGCTCTTGGGGCCGATCCGCAGGATGGGCGGCTGGCTGTCGATGCGCAGGCGTGGGTTGGACGCCTCCACCGTGAGCTTGACGTTCTCGACCGGCACGGCCAGGTCGTTCGTCACGGTGATCTGCAGGCGACCGGAGTCGGCGAGGAAGTTGATCGTGCTGGCCGACACCTTCACCGACGTGGTCGTCTGCCTGGCGGCCTCGGTGACGCGGCCGCTCAGGGTGTCCCAGGCGGTGGGGGCGGCGCGCCAGCGGGTGGAGGCGAGCTGTTCGGCGGCCCGGGTCCAGGTGCGCAGGAACTCGTCGCCGTCGTCGCGGATCTGGGCGACCCCACGGACGGTGCGCACGGTCTGCTCCAGCTGCCGGATCCGGGCAGTGGTGAGGACTGCCCGCCCGCCGCTGGGCGCGACCGTGGGACGGGTCACCGGGGCGGCGGCCGTGCCCACCGCCCGCCTTGCCCTGGCCAGCACGGCGTCGGTCGTGGTCGGGGTGAGCCACGGGATGCTGCCCGCTGCGGCGAAGAAGGCCCGGGCGGCCGTCGGGTCGGGGTTGAAGGAGCGGGGCGCCGCCACGAAGACGCTGCGCCCCTGCGTGCCGGGGAGCTCGTTGAGGAGCGCCACCGAGTCGGCGACGAACTGCTGGGTGCTCAGGACCCCTTCGGGGGCCGAGGTGGTCCGCCGCAACAGCGTGCTCAAGGCGTCGTCGTAGGCCAGCAGCGGCAGCCCGGTCGTGCTGCGTTGCGCCGACCCCGGGGTCGTGGCGGCCCCCGGGGTGCCGAGCACCGCGGCGGAGGTGACCTGCCCGGCGAGCGCGGGCACGCGGAAGAGCCTGCGCAGGGCCGTCTCGCGGGTCGCGGTGTAGCCGCCGTCGGCCGGCCACGCCACGTCCGCGCGCCCACCGACCTTCTCGGCCACGGCCTGCGAGCGCCCCACCAGGGTGCGCATCAGGGACTGGCCCGTGCTGGCCCCGGCGACTGCCGCGAGGTCTGCGTCGGTGTCGGGCAACACCCACGGGGTATGCCGCGTGGCCGCGTCGGTGATGCGGGCCTGGGTCGCGGCGCGCACCGCCGTCTCCTGGTCACCCTGGGTGGAACCGTCACCGAGGTCGACGCCCTCGGGCAGCAGGCCGGGCAGGAGGGTCGGGTCGATGGCCCAGGTCACCGGCGCGTCCTGGGTGGCGTCGAGGACCCGGTTCACCCGGGAGCCCTCTGCCAGGGCCTCGCCCCAGGCGGTCTCGCGGCTCGTGCCCCGGCCGCCGAACAGGTTCGGGTCGGGGTCGAGGGTGAGCGGCACGGCCCAGCTGATCGACATCGGTTCGTACTGCTTGGTCCGCTGGTAGCCGGCGAAGGTCCGCACGCTGGACGTGCCGGTCTGGATGCTGAGCGGGATGGCGCCGTAGGCCGCACCTCCCAGCGAGGCCAGTCTCGGCACCCTGATCGAGAACGACGCCGTGCCGCCCGGCGGGACGGCCCCCGCGAGCCGGGTCTGGCCGACGACCGTGCCTTCTGCCGGGCCGGTCGCCGTCGCCCAGCTCTGGACCGCTTCGCGGGTCGACCTGAGGGCGGTCTCGGCGGTGGGCATGACGACGGCCACGGTCGGCCGGTTCAGCGGCCCGGTGCCGTCGTTGTGCACCGTGCCGGTGACGACGAGGTCCTGGCCGGCCATCACGACGGCGGGTGTCACGGCCGACAGGGCGAGGTCGACGCCCGCGGCCGACGCCGGCCCCGACCCGGCCGCCCACGCGGGCAGCGCGAGCGCGGCCGCGGCGAGCACGCGGCATACGGATGCGCGGTGCATCACCCGTCTCCGGCCAGACGCGCCCAGGCCTGCCTCGCGATGCGTCGCTCGTTCGGGAAGGTGAGGTGCTCGTGGGCCTCGCGCAGGGGCAGCCAGGCGACGTCGATGGCCTCGTGGTCAGGGTCGTTCTCGATGGTGAGGTGACCGCCGGTGGCTTCGAGGAGGTAGTGGTGGACGAACTTGTGGATCCGGCGCTGGTCGGTCGCGAACCAGTAGTCGATGGTGCCGAGCTCGGTGAGGACCCGGCCCTCGATGCCGGTCTCCTCCTCGACCTCGCGCGCGGCGGCCTGCTGGAGGGTCTCGTCGTTCTCGAGGTGCCCCTTGGGCAGGCACCACTCGATGCGGCCGGCCCGGTTGCGCCGCGCGATGACGGCGATCCGGGCGACGCCCTCGTGCACGTCGACGACGATCCCGCCTGCGGAGCGCTCCTCGACCGCGGGCAGCCGGGGCCGGTGGGGCACCAGCCTCTCGGGGTCGCGAGCGGGGGAGGTCACCGTGCCACTCTAACGAGCGCCTACCCTTGTTCTCCGTGTCCACCGCCGATCCCCGCGAGCCGCAGACCGGCCCTACCTCCGAGACCCGGGCGCCGCTGCTCCCCGAGCTCATGCGCCGGGCCGCCGCCCACCTCGCGCCGGTGGTGCCGCTGCTGACCGAGCTCGGTGACCTGTTCGTGGCGCAGGGTCACGAGCTGGCCCTGGTCGGGGGCCCGGTGCGCGACGCCTTCCTCGGCCGCCTCTCGCCGGACCTGGACTTCACGACCAGCGCCACACCCGACCAGACCCTGGCGATCCTCAAGCCCTGGGCCGATGCCCACTGGGACATCGGACGCGAGTTCGGCACCATCGGAGCGCGTCACGGCGAGCACACGGTCGAGGTGACGAGCTACCGGGCGGACGCCTACGACGGCCAGACCCGCAAGCCCGTCGTCGCCTTCGGCGACAACCTCGAGGACGACCTCGTGCGGCGCGACTTCACCGTCAACGCGATGGCGATGCGGCTCCCCTCGATGGAGTTCGTCGATCCGTATGCCGGGTTGGCCGACCTCGCGGCGCGTCGCCTGCGCACGCCGGGGCCGCCCGAGGTGTCGTTCGGCGACGACCCCCTGCGGATGATGCGGGCCTGCCGGTTCGCGGCGCAGCTCGGCGTCGACGTCGCCCCGGAGGTGCGCGAGGCCATGACCGCGATGGCAGGATCGATCGAGATCGTGTCGGCCGAGCGGGTCCGCGACGAGCTGAGCAAGCTGCTGCTCGCTCCGTCGCCGCGGGCTGGACTGCGGCTCCTGGTCGAGAGCGGCCTGGCCGACCACGTGCTGCCCGAGCTCCCGGCGCTCAAGCTCGAGGTCGACGAGCACCACCGCCACAAGGACGTCTACGAGCACTCCCTGACCGTCCTCGACCAGGCGATCGCGCTCGAGGGACCACCCGACGGGCCGGAGTCCTCGGTGCCCGGACCCGACCTGGTGCTGCGCCTGGCCGCCCTGCTGCACGACATCGGCAAGCCGGCGACCCGCAGGTTCGAGGCCGGTGGCGGGGTCTCGTTCCACCACCACGAGGTGGTCGGCGCCAAGCTCACCGGCAAGCGGCTCAAGGCCCTGCGCTACGACAAGGACACCGTCAAGGCGGTGTCGCGCCTCGTCGAGCTGCACCTGCGGTTCCACGGCTACGGCGACGGCGCCTGGACCGACTCGGCCGTCCGTCGCTACGTCACCGACGCCGGGCCGCTGCTCCAGCGCCTCCACCGGCTCACCCGATCCGACTCGACGACCCGCAACGCGCGCAAGGCGGCGCGGCTCTCGCAGACCTACGACGCCCTCGAGGTCCGCATCGAGGCGCTGATGGAGGCCGAGGAGCTGGCCAAGGTGCGGCCCGAGCTCGACGGCAACGAGATCGCGGCGGTCCTGGACATCAAGCCGGGCCCCGTCCTCGGCCGGGCCTACGCCCACCTGCTCGAGGTGCGTCTCGACCGGGGGATGATCGGCCGCGAGGCCGCCGAGCAGGAGCTGCGCGAGTGGTGGGCGCAGCAGCCCGAGTCGCAGTAGGCCGCACTCCTGGCCACCGGTGGCCCACTGGGAGGCCATGCGGGACCCTGGCAGGCGCATGGGTGGCCAGAAGTCGTGGAGTGGTGTGGTGCGCTCCTCCACGAGGTGGCGGATTGATCCGCAGAGGTGGGGTTTCGCCCGTTTGCCCACCTGTGGGAGTGTTGCCCTGACTGTGCCGGCCAGGGGGTTGGCGGGGTGGGCGTAGGGGAGTGCTCCCCATTGGTCGCGGTCACCATCCGGCCTAGCCTTCGTCGGTGCAACCCCCGGTTGTCGTGAGGTTCCCCGAAAGGTCCCGATGCCCACCCTGAAGTACCCCAGCGAGCAGTTCCCCGGCCCGCCGTCGGTCACCGTCGACATCCCCGAGGGCTGGTCCCCCGTGCGCGTGCCAGGCACCCTGCTCGCCGCCCGCCGCAGCGACACCGGCGGCCGCTTCGCCCCCAACGTCGTGGTCCGTGGCTTCACCCGCTCGGGCGACTTCACCATCGGTCGGGCGCTCGCGGAGCTCAAGGCCTACGTCGGGGAGCGCACCGATGGCGAGATGGACGCGCCCTTCACCCTCGAGATCGAGTCCGTGCCGTTCGTCGGGGTCAACGTCTCGTGGACCGACAAGGCGGTCGGTGACGTGGTGCAGGCGCACCTGTTCGCCGGGGCCCGGCGGGGGCAGGTCGTCGACCTGCTGCAGGTGACCGGGTCGGTCGGCGGCGAACAGGTGGACGTCGAGTACGAGTCCCTGCAGGAGCTCATGCAGACCGTCCGGATCACCCGGTGACCACGCCCGCGGCGCCTCCGGGCGGTGGCCTGACCGTCCGGGCCGGTGCGGCCACGGACGTCGGACGCGTGCGACATCACAACGAGGACAGCCTCCTGGCCGACCGCACGATCTTCGTGGTCGCGGACGGCATGGGCGGACACGCCGCCGGTGAGATCGCCAGTGGCATCGTGACCGCCACCCTGGGTGAGCTCGCCGCGGCGCCGACCCTGCGCCGCGAGGACCTCGTCGCAGCCCTGGCCCTGGCCAACCGTCGCATCCTCGAGTCGGTGGCCCAGCACCCCGAGCAGACCGGCATGGGCACCACGGCGGCGGGCCTGGCCGTCGTCAGGGCCGGTGGCTCCGACCACTGGGCAGTCTTCAACGTCGGCGACTCCCGGGTCTACCGCTTCCTCGACGGCCAGCTCCGGCTCGTGACCGTGGACCACTCCGAGGTCCGCGAGCTCATCGACGCCGGGCTGATCACCGAGGAGGAGTCGGCGCGGCACCCGCTGCGCAACGTCGTCACGCGTTCCATGGGGTCCGAGGCACTGCCGACGCCTGACATCTGGGTCTTCCCGCCGCACGCGGGTGAACGCTTCGTCATCTGTTCCGACGGCCTGTCCAACGAGCTGAGCACGGACCGCATCCGCCAGATCGTCGCCGAGCACGACGACCCGCAGGCCTGCGCCGAAGCCCTCGTCGCCGCGGGCGTCGAGTCCGGCGGCCGCGACAACGTGTCGGTCGTCGTGGTCGCGCTCGACTCCGGCGACGAGGACCTCGACGACGTCGACACCGCTCCCCGCGGCAGCGCGGGAGCGGCGGGCGGACACGGATGACGGCAGTCCCCATCGAGCTGCCCGACGAGCCGGGTTGGTCCACTGTGTCGGTCGGCGGTATCCACGTCCTCGTCCGTGCCGGCGGCGCCCTCGTGGAACGCGTCCGTGYCGCTGCCGACGACGGCGACCTCGACGAGGTGCTCGACGCCCTGTCC